>JANOHG010001176.1:0-2677 GCA_031406375.1 Archangiaceae bacterium
GGCGATCACCTGCGACTTGACCCGCAGCGTGCTGCTGCAGATCACCAACTCGCAGAGCTTCTTGAACATGTTCACCATCACTGGGCAGAAAAGCGACCTGCACGAACTGTCACACGGAAGCCACGGCAACGCGACCGAGACGGACAGCAGCCAGGCCCTCGCGAGGGGAATCAACTGGCACATGAAGCACTGGGCCTACCTGCTGCAGAAGTTCAAGGCCACCCCCGAAGCCGGCGGGAACGTGCTCGACTCGATGGCGGCGGTGTTCGCGTTCGAGGGCGGCCAGGGGTTCGATCCGGCCGACAACCGGGAAATCAGCGCCCACTCGACCGAGAATATGGCGATGCTGGTTGCGGGAAAGGCAGGGGGCCTGAAGAACGGGCTCCACCTAAAGGCAACCGGCCTTCATCCCGCGAACGTGCTCCTCACGGCGCTTCGAGCGGTCGGCGACACCCGCACCATGCTGGGTGAGGTCACCGGCGAGATTCCCGGGTTGCGCTGATCGCCGCCATGACGACTCTCAAAAGGCCAGACGGCGGCGAGCAAATCGACCGCCGGCGCCTGGCCTTTGAGCTCGTGAGCACTTCTCACATCGGGTGGCGGATCAATCGGGTTTGCGCACACCCCGAATATCCACGCTCAACAAATTCCAACAACCGCCACTTCCGGGTCAAAGTAGAGTGACCGGGCACCAACCACCCAAATCCATGGTCAGTTCGCAAGCCAAACTGCTTACCCCGCCACCCGAAGCTCCTCAGGAGCCAAAGTGGCCGGCATCGGTGCCGACCCTCGTCGAGGGTTTGAGAATCATCAAGGGCGAGGACGCGCCGCCCGCAGCGCTCATTCAGCTGACCGAGAAGCTGGTGTCGTCGCTCACGTTCGAAGAGCGGGCGGCGCTGTTCGAGGCCGAGCCGTACTCTGCAGTTGGAACACTGCTGTGCCAAGTCGCGGCGACCCGGTGGAGGATCGCCGCCGCTCTGAAGATGCGCCCTACCAATGACGAGCCTCCCGCAGAAGGTGCGCTCGATCTGTTGATCTCAGACATCGACACGGTGCTTCAGAAGCTGGGCGAGCTGTGTCAATCGAGTTCAGCAGACACGGATCTACAGGCGACTTGCGAAGCGGCGCGGGCGTCGCTCGCGCGGGGCATCAGTCACCTGTTGCCGACGACCAGCGCCGAGGGCGCAACCTCGGCCGAGGCAATCGAACGAAGTCAGCGAAAGGAGACCGAGCAGACGCTTGCGCAGGCGATCGCGTCGTCTCGCAAGGAGCCCGCCGGGCCTGCGAGCAAGAAAGAGCGAACCAAACGCATCATTGCCATTTGCGCAGCGGTGTTTGCGCTGGGGCCCTTTTCATTCTTCGCGGCGCGCCTCATTCCAGAGCACGAACGGGCGGTTCCGCAGCTTCCACCGGCTCCGCCCGGCACCCTGCTGTTGGGCGATCCAAGTACAGGTTCAGTTATTCTTTCATCCGCGAATGGACAGCCGCTAGACCGCGCGACAGTCGTGCAGTTCACTGCTGACGCGCGCGCAGCGGGCGCCGACGTTAAAGAGCTTGGGCCGACCCAGTTGTTGATGCGGGCCGGTTCCCGTTAGCCTCGATGTTGCGCAGTCTTGGTTCGAGTTTGCGTGCTCAGTTACAATTCACATCGTTGAAGGCATGCGTCGGAATTCCCGAGCCGACGGCGGTGCTAGCGATTCCGCACCCGGGGGCTGAAAAGGTTGACCCGACGGTTGAGATTATCCAGGTGTCCACGCCAAGGTCATTGTCGATATTTCCGGCGGCGTACGCCTGAATATTGCAATTGGGGCACGTACCGCCAAGCCCCGCAGGAGACCCAGGATTGCCGCCTCCTCCGCTGTAAGTCTGGGCTGGCACATTGGGAGTCTGGATGAGACTGAGAGACGGGAACTTCGCCTGGTCAACGGTAATGCAGTTTGCCGTCGAATCCGTCGCAACCGTCACGCCCAAGCGAACCTCGTAGTTGCTGCAGGTGGCAGCGAACCCGTACCCGTAACGGTTGCCTCGTTCAGGACTGAATCCGAGAACAACAAAAGACTCGGTGTAGGCAGACTTTTCCGCGAAGTAGCTGCGTTGCGTCGAGAACCACGTCTTGAGCATTGCCTTTGGCTCTGCTTGTCGTGATTGAGCCAGAAACGTTGTGAAGCTCGGTAGTGCAATGCTTGCGAGAATGCCGATGATAGTGACAACGATCATCAGTTCGATCAGAGTAAAGCCTTTGCTGCTGCGCTTCTCGTTCGACATTCTTCCAATTTAGCAGCCACGTTGACCGTAGGTCTTGTGACAAGCGAACATCAGAAGACAATTATGCAACCACCCTTGCCTACCCTCTCACCCGCCGAGGGAAATGCCCAAGCTGCACGCGTTGAGGATCGGGTTCTCGCCCTTGTCAAGGTGAGCTACCACCTCAAGGGGGCTACCAAAGTGGTCGGTTGCTATTCGATGAACCTCTCGAAAACCGGTGTCTTCATTGCCACCCAAGAGGCGGTCGCAGTTGGAAGCGAGCTCACATTTGAGCTCCGCAGATCAGATCAGGAGACGGTGATTCACGGAACCGGCGTGGTGCGATGGCGCAGTGCGCCTGAGAATTCAAACCCGAGTCAGAAAGAAGCGAGCGCTGATTTCGAACTCGAGCGGATGAACCCGGTTCCAGGCC
>JANOHG010001216.1:0-3154 GCA_031406375.1 Archangiaceae bacterium
AACCTCGTCGGCAATGATGCCGACAACTGGGCAGACGCTTTGGGTCCTCACCAACGCTAACCTTGCGCCACCTTGTTCGACGCACGCGTCTACCCGGCGGGGCTGTCCGACTCGGACTTGCAGACGCTTGGCTACTTCGGAGTGACCCACGTGCTGGCCGCTGCGATTCCGCCTGGGCCTAACGTCACGGCTTCGACAATCACCGCACAGCTGTCGGCATTGTTGACGACGCAGCTGCCCAGGTTGCAGCACGAGGGCATCGGCGCGTGGGCCGCCATCGGAGTGACCGCACGCGGTCTTCCTCGGCGCGGGTTGACCGAGGTGCTCGCTGCGCTGCCGGTGCTGCTTCGTCACCCACGTGCAAAGGCGATTGGCCCGCTCGAGCTGTGGCGCGGAGGCGAAGCAGAAGAAGAAGCCTTCACTGAACAGCTGAAGCTCGCGCGGCAGTTGCGACTGCCGGTATGGGTCACCACTTGGGGGCAAGCGCGTGAAGCCAATACCCGCCGCGCCTTGCAGTTGCTCAAGGCAAGCAGTGTGGATCCCGCCCGCGTCCTCGTCGATGGGGCGGTGCTGCGCACAGTGAAGCTGATCCGCGCGTGCGGCTACACAGCAGGACTCACGGTGCACCCCGACGGGCTTCGCGCCGAAGATGCCGTCGCGCTGGTGAAGAAGCTAGGCGCCGAAGGCCTCGTGCTCTCGACTGCTGCAGGGCTCGGCGCTGCCGACATGCTGGGCGTCGCGCGCACGTCTCATCTGCTGCAGACGGCGGGGTTGTCGCGGGCGGTGGTGGCCCGCGTCACCACCCACAACGCATCCGCTCTGCTTGACGCGGCGATATAGTTGATCGAAGCCTGCTTCTCCGGCTGAAACCTCGACCCGCCGGGCATGGCGACAAATCACCGCCTTTTTTTGAGCCTCGGACAGCTCACCATCGAAGATACGGGCTCCACGAACGGAACCTTCGTCAATGGCATCGCTGCGGTCATCTATTCGAACGCTCCGAACTGGTCTGGCGACAGCCACACCGTTTGAGAAGTGGTCCAAGGGCAGCGGCGGCGGCGACGTTGACCGAGGGGACGTTGCTGAATTGACGTCGGTCAATTGACCTTCAAGGCATTGAGGAGTCGGAAGCTGATTTTCAGCTCAGCGCCCGCTGCCCGCGCGTACTTCTCGAGCGTGGTGATGGTGTAGCCCTGATAGTCGGGCCGCTCGAGCCGACTGATTGCCGCCTGGGACGTGTGCAGCTTGTCGGCGAGCTCTCGCTGTGACAGTCCAGCTTTCATCCTCAGCTTCGCCAGGTCCCGCGCGATGCTGTGGCTTAGCGAGGCCTCATGAAAGGCAACTGCGAACTTCGGATCCTTCTTCGCCCGTGCCGCAGCGCGCTGCGCGAGGTCGACCTTCACTCCATTCCTTCCATTCCACTTGTCCATAAGTCTGTTCTCCAGTGAGTGCTACGAGGTCATTTCCTCAAGTCGCTTCGCCCCCAGCTCCAGGTCTTGTACCGGCGTCTTCTGCGACTTCTTCCTGAACACGTGCGTGATGAGAAGGGTGTTGGGGACGACGCCGTAGAGCACGCGGAACTTTCCGATTTTCATCTCCCATGCTGACCATCGACCAACCGACCAACCGACCATCGACCATCGACCCTGTGAGTCCGTGCCGTGACAGGCTCAGCCGGTGACAACCAGGGATCGCGCGGCGGCGGTGAACGCGATGATCATCCCGCCCAACACCACGAAGCCGTAGACAGGCACCATCGCCGGAACCAGGCTCACCGCGCAGAGCTCGCTGAACCCAATCAGCAGGCTGACCAATGCGAGTCCTGTGGACCGCCGTCGGTACGCCAGGACCGCCACGACATAACCCGCGGCCAGCGTCGCGAGAGCTACGAGCGCGATGACACCGAGGATCGCCAGAACTGGCCAGAAGTCCCAAAGGGTGAAACCACCACCACCACACGCGAGGGCTGTCGGAACCATGAGCCGCTACAGAGCAAGTCGGCCGCCAACGCCATCTGCCCGAGTTCAGGTGCGGCTGCACAGCTCGATGCGCAACGTGCTCGACGAGATTTGCGCATCTGAAGTCTTAGGGGCCTGCGCGTCCCACCGTCCGGCGGGGCCGATGTTCGTTCGCATCGCAAACCCGGCCCAAGACCGAAGTCGTCGTTCCGCCGTAGAGGACATTGCAACGCGCGATGGGTGGGGGCTTCGACCCGACCAAGGTCAACGACGAGCGCGGGGCTGATCGCGCTCAGGGCGTCATCTCGTACGCGCCCTTGAGGGCGTGAACGTGGTCCTTCCAGATGTGCTGGTAGCGCCGCTCATCGAACACCGGCTTCTGGATCAGCCGCAGGCAGCACGCCATCTGCGCCGGCGTACTGCTCGGCTTGGCGTGCAGTTGGGTGGCGAAGCGCGCGAAGTCGCGCACCAAGAAGTCGAAAATCTGGTCGACCAGGTCGTCCTCGATGCCGTAAATCTTGGCGTTCTCAGCGACCAGCTGGGCATAGACCACCAGCGTGAACATCTCGCCGAGGGTCATCAGAAAGTCGAGATCCTTGCGCTGCGCCTCGTCGGGCGTCGCGGTGGCCAACAGCTCCTTGAGGATAGCTATCTGGCCGAGAAAGACCTTCACGTTGGGCAGGTCGAACGCGGCGAACGCCGGGTCGTACGAGTGGAACTGGATCTTGCCGAGGCCGCTGGTCGAGCCCTGGTCGAACAGGAAGGCGTCGTGGCTGGCATCGTCGCGCCGCGGCACCTCTGGGTAGGTGGCGGGCATGAAGAAGTAGTTCGGCATGCACGTGACGATGAGCGCGATGTTGACGTGGACCGTGCCCTCGAGCTTGGGCAGCGCGCGGATGTCGCGGGCGGCCATCTCGAAGAAGGTGTCCTTCTCGAAGCCGCGCGCCGCGATCACGTCCCACAACAAGTTGATGACGTCCTCGCCCTGGGTCGTCACCTTCATCTTCATGACCGGGTTGTAGAGCAGGTAGCGCCGGTCGTCGGCCGACGCCGAGCGCAGGTAGTCGGCGGCGCGCAGCGCGAACAGCTTCATCGCGACCAGCCGCGCGTAGGCGTCGGTGAACATCTGCTTCACGTGCGGGAAATCGGTGACGTACATGTCGTAGAGGCGGCGGTTGGCGGCGTGGTTGATCGCC
>JANOHG010001221.1:0-11594 GCA_031406375.1 Archangiaceae bacterium
CACGCCCGGCACCGGGGTGCGGATGTTCATGTAGCTCTCGAGGAAGGTCGGCTGTCGAAACGCAGTTCCAAAACTGGCGCGCAGAGCTTGGCCATCGATCGGAGCCCACAGCAGCGAGACGCGAGGCGATTGCGCGTACCCCGGTTTTCCGTTGTCGAGCAGCGGGTGGTAGTCGATTCGGTAGCTGCCCAGCAGCGTGAGCGAACGGATCGGCCGATACTCTTCCTGGATGAAGCCCGCCGCGTGAACTTCTTGATGCAAAGGTCCGGTGTAAGTCCACGCGAGGCGCTTCACCCGAGACGAGGCCCCCGCCGTCAACCGATGCGTCCCCGCGAGCTTGAAGTCCTGTTGGAACAGCGCCTCGGCGTCGATCACGTTCGAGTCGAAGGTGGCCGTCTGCGACCGGTGTCCAAACGCCGAATATTGCGGAGCTGCGTTGCCAGAAAGGTGGTTCCAGAAGAACTTCAGCTTCACTGGCCCCGCGCTGACGTCGGCTTTTGCGTAGCCCTCGAGCCCGTCGAAGAAATAGTTTCGCAGCAAGCCCAGTGGGTAGAGTTCAGCGTAGGTCTTGCTGATTCCCCCCGAGGCGCTGACGTTGATGCTCTTGGTGAACGCGTAGTAGGTCGTCAAGTTTCCACGCGCTGAGCGCAGGCCAAGCGACGAGTCGACCGCCTGCGCGGCGACATCAGGCCGGCCATTCTCGTAATCCCGGCTGAACTTGTCGGCTTGCTGGTAGCCTACCGAGGCGCGATACCGCAGTCGGTCTCCACCCGAAGCGACGAAGCTGCCGCCGATCGAGCTGCTGTTTCCCGCCCATCCGCTGAATGAGCCGCGAGAACCGGTGCCGGGTGTGCGGGTGATGATGTTCACGACCCCGAGCATTGCGTTCGCGCCGTACAGCGCACTGCCGGGGCCGCGAATGACCTCGATGCGTTCGATCTCATCGAGGCCTACCGGAATCGCCGGCCACAGCGTGAGGCCGAGGAAATCCTGGTATTCGGTGCGTCCATCGAGCAGCACCAACACCTTGTTCGCGAGTCGTTGGTTGAAGCCACGAATGCTGACGTTGTGGCTTGCGACTCCCATCGCCATCACTTCGGCGCCCGGCACGCGGCGCAGCAACTCGGGCAAGCTGGTCGCTCCTGACATTCGGATCTCTTCGGCGGTAATCACCGTCGTTGCGTTGGGCGCCTCGAGGGTCGACTGGGCCCGCCGTGAAGCGGTGACCACCGTTTCTTCGTAGGGAACTTCGCTCGCGTCTTCCTGAACGTCGTCGGACGCCGCAGTGTTTTTGGGCTCAGACTTGCCCGGCTTTTCGACCTCTGTGGCGCGCAGTTCGGCCCGTTCAACCGCGTTTTCGAGTCGCACGGCCAACGCGTTGAGTCGCGCCACTGTCGCTTCATCGACGGCAGGCACGGCGACCCGCGGCTCTTCCCGCGGGGGTGGACGGGGCTCGCTGCGCAGGGGGGGTTCTTCCTTTCGAGGCAACTTCGCTTCGATTCGCACCACCGCCTGGCGCACCCCAGTCGAGTCGGGAGGCTCGGTCTCAAGGTAGCGCCGGTAATAGACGAGTGCATCTGACGGCCGCCCCGCAGTCTCATAGGCTTTGGCGACGTTGAAGAGCACGTTGGGATGCGGCTTGATGCTGTACGCCTCGAGCAGCTGATCAATGCCCTCATCCAGCTGGCCGTCGTTGATCAGCGCCATGCCGATTCGAAAGCGCTTCTTCGCTTCTTGCCGGGCGTCTGCAACCGCCAGCGCGGGGATCAGCAGCAGCAACACTACCCACCAACGATGGAGACGAGTCACTGGTACGGGTCGTCCTTGTAGCCTGGCGGCGGGCTGGGGTTGGGCTTCTTCACGGCAGGCTTTTTGATCTTCTGCAGCGTCTGATTGACGACCACTTCTGGGCCAGTGCCTTGCGCGGTGAGGCTGACCGTCTGGTACCCTTCGAGAGTCAGCGTGAGTGCGGCCGACGCTGAATTGTCTTTGTCTGGCGGAAGCAAAAAGCTCAAGGGAGTCACTCCAAGCGTGATTCCGTCGCGGGTGACGCTCGCGCCCGGTGGAATCGTCGACACCACGAACGAGATTTCAGGCGGTGGCTCGTCGGGAATCTGTTCGACTGGCTTGGCAACAATCACCTTTCGCGGTGTCTTCTTAACCGCGACAGGAACAACCGGAACAGGGGTGACGGGGCGCAAAGCAAGCGCGATCACGAGCAGCACCGCGACCGCGATCGCTGTTCCAACTGAAATGAACGCGATGCGCTGGATGTTCTTCTTGCGGATCGCGTCGGTGTTTCTCGGTTGACCTTGTCGGTGCTTCGCGGCGATCTGCCTTTCCGAACGGATCAGCTCCGAAGGCGTCATCAACATCGATGGCGAGACGACCTTCACCGGTTGTGAGGTCGAGGCGCGGTAAACCATCGAGCGTGGGTCCGAGAAGGCTCCTGACATTCCGGTGTTGGTGCCCGTGACGCGCAGCGCCTCGAGCAGCTCTTCCATCGATTGGAACCGATGTCTCGGTTCCTTCTCGAGGCACTTCATCACCAATGCGTTCACTTCGACGGGGATGTCGAGCATCAACGCGTTCAGCTGGGCCGGCTTCTCGCGGATGTGTTTGACGATGATGTCGATGGGCTCTCTACCCGTGAAGGGCGGTTTGCCACCGATCGCCTGATAGAGCAGAACGCCCAGCGCGTAAATGTCGCTTCGGGCGTCGGCTTCGTTGCGCGCTTGCTCGGGCGCCATGTACAGGGGCGAGCCGAGCAGCACCCCTGCTTGGGTGAGCGCGGTGTCGGTGGGCGACAGTGGCCCTTCGGGAAGCAGTGACTTCACCAAGCCGAAGTCCAACACCTTGACCATGTCGGAATCGGTCTCGTCGAGCAGCAGCATCACGTTGGCGGGCTTAAGGTCGCGGTGAATCATCCCCGCCTTGTGTGCCTCTCGCAGCGAGCGCGCGATTTGCCCCGCGATGTGCAGTGCGCGCGGCCAAGGCAGCGCCGATTCCCTTGCCAGGCGCGCGTCCAGCGTTTCGCCCTCCACGTACTCCATCGCGATGAAATAGATGCCGTCATCCGTGCGGCCGTAGTCGTGCACCGTGATGGTGTTGGGGTGATGAAGCTTGGCGGTCATCGCCGCTTCGAGGAAAAACCGACGCTCGAAACCAGGGTCCTTGGTGCCCGAATATCTGGGGCTGAGAATCTTCAACGCGACCAAGCGGTCAAGCGGAGACTGGAGCGCTTTGTACACCTTTCCCATCCCGCCCATGCCGAGCGGTTCGAGAATCGTAAATCGCTCGTTGAGAACCTTGCCGATGAGCGGGTCCGGCGGCACCTGAGCCATCTCTTCCCCTACGGTGCAAACGTGCGTCGCACCGAGCAGATTTAGCACGCAGCTTGGCAAGAGGCTTCATTTGAGCGTCGAAAGCAAATCCGTGGAGAATCGTATTTTGACGCAGGGAGCCGTGGATCGCGTCGATTTGTAATGCTTCGAGACGATTCCAGCAATTTTGAGGGCGGGTTGAAACCAAGGGGCTTCGAAGCGCACATTACGGTCCGTGCTTCGGCTTCTTAGAAAAAGTGTTCCCGCTGAAGAGACTTGCGAAGAGGTGCTCGTTCGACGTGCCCAAGCCGGTGAAGGCGACGCGTTTCGGGTGTTGTTCGAGCGGAATGTGTCGGGTGTTCGACGCTTCCTTGGAGACCTGCTCAAAGACTCTTCAGCCGCAGATGAGGCGACCCAGGAAACCTTCGTTCGCGCCCATTCATTGCTCGGCCGGCTGAAAGACCGCGTTCGTCTTCAGGGTTTCTTGCTGGGCATTGCGCGCAACGTCGCGTTCGAGCATCACCGGCGCGGCCCGACGATGGAGTACGTCGAAGACGACGCGACCGTCGAAGCCGTGTTGCCCGCTCCAGATCCAGAGTCTTTGATGCTGGATCGCGAGCTTCAGCTGGCGTTCTCGGGCGCGCTCGGTGCGCTCAAGCCCGAGCGCCGCGCGGCGCTGTTGATGCGGGTTGATCACGGACTTCCTTACGAGGAGATTGCCGAAGCGATGGGTTGGTCGCTGCCGACAGTCAAGAATGAGATTCATCGGGCACGGCTGAAGTTGCGGCAGCTGATGCTCCCTCATGTCGGAGGCCGGTCATGAGCCGTTGCGGAAAGACGGAACAACTAGAAGCGCTGGTGATGGGTGAGCTGAACCTGGCCCATGCCACCGAGTTGGAAATGCACGCCACCCGCTGTGCGGTATGTCACCACGAGCTCAACTGGCTCAAGAGTGAGCAGGCGATGTTCGAGCATCGGCGGGCACGTGAGCAGGTGCAGCAATTGTGGGAAGGGTTTGCGGCGAAGCGTGCCGCTCCGATTCGGAATCGAGCGTGGGCTCGCTGGGCGATGGCGGTCGCAGCATCCGTGCTGTTGATGGTCGGGTTGTCCTCGGCGGTTCGACCGGACGAAGTGGCGCAGAACGAGTCGTTCGAGTCGCTGATGTCGCTCGAAGAGATGTCGCGCGAAGTGGGCTCGGCGGGCAGGGATTGCTCGGTGCTGCGCCCTGGAATGGGCTTCGCTTGCGGCCCGTATCTGCCGGCGAGCTTCGTTGCGCAACGCGAATAGCGCCGCTGGATGAAACGCACCCTAATCTGGACAGTCTCGATGGTCGCTGCGGCTCTGGGAGGCGCGATCGGCATCGGCTGGATGCAAGACCGCCGCTTCCCAGAAGAGCACAAGCCACCCGGAAAGCTGTTGCGGGTAGGCTCGCATTTCGTTCACGCGCTTGAAGCGCATGGCGCCGGGGCCACCGTCGTCTTCATCCACGGCAACCCGGGAACCGCCGAGGATTTCGCCGACGTTCAAAAGCGTCTTTCGCCAGAAATCCGAACCATCGCGCTCGACCGTCCAGGCTACGGGTGGACGGATCGCCCTCAACAACAGATGGCGCCACAGGCACAGGCGCGAATGCTTCACGATGCTCTCAAGGAGCTTGGGGTCGTCAAACCCGTGCTCGTTGGCTTCAGCTTTGGTGGGCCGGTGATTACCGCGTGGGTGCGCGAGTTCCCGGATGAAGTGGCCGCACTCGTCTACATCTGTGCGGTCGCGGATCCGATCGAAGGGCATCAGATGCGCGGCGCGCAGGCGATGCTCGTCGAGCCCCTATTGGGAAAGGCGCTCGCGTATGGAGTTGGCCCTTATCTCGGCGGCGACGCGGTCGAACGCGGCTATGTCGACGCGTTTTTTCCCCAACCGGCCGATCGCGGCGTGGTCGACCGCGGCAAGCTTCAATTCACCCGACCCAGGACTCTGCTTTCATCCGCGTGGGACTGGCGAAGCCTCGAGGCCGAGCTGCCAGAGCTCGCAGCGCACTACCCGAAAATCGAGGTTCCGGTGGAAGCCCTCTCATCCAATCAAGATCGAATCGTCGGCCCGGCTCACATCAAAACCCTTGGCGATCACATCCGCGGAATTCACGTCGTCCATCTTGAGCAAGCAGGACATCAGGTGATGAGCACCCACCCGAATGACGTTGTGCAAGCGATTCAACGCGCCATCGATCGCGTCAAATAGTTGCATTCCGATGATTCTTGGGTCTTTGACTACACTGTGGGCCTGTGGCACACAGCGCGAATATGAAAACCGCGCTCCTTGCTGTCACGACCGTCGCTCTCTTTGCTTGTGGTCCCAACTCCGCACCCATCAATCCGTCGATGGAGAGCGAGGCAGAGTCGGAAGTCGGTTCAACGTCGAGTGAGCTCGTTTCCAATCGGTCGGACACCTGGTTCCCGATGCACGAAGGCAACACCTGGGCGCTAGAGTCGGCGTCCGGTGAAGTTCGCAGCATCACCTACGAAGGCGTCAACGAAGGCATTGGCCATCTGACGGGCCTGATGGTCGAAGGACGCTGGTTGGGCACCGCGTCGTCGACCCCGAACTCGCTCTACAGCTGGAATGAAGTCACCAACAGCTGGGAAACATTCATTCGTTTCGGCTACGCGGTGACGCCGTGGATTTGGGGCGACGGCGCCTGCAGCACCTACAAAGTGAAGCGCTCGGCGACCAACATCACGGTCACGACTCCAGCTGGTACGTTCAGCGGCGCGCGCCGGATTCTGTTCGAGCTCAAGCCGTTGCCCAACGTTCGTTGCGCGGCTCCGGCATTCACCGAGTTGACGTTTGCGCCGAACGTTGGGTTGATCGCAATCGACACCCACGCCGGGAAGTTCTTGCTCACGTCGGCGAAGGTCAACGGCAAGGCGTTTCCCAGCAACCAGATCAAAGGCTCGTTGCGGCTCGACAAGTCGACCTACATCAACAGCCCCAACACCATCGCTTGCATCACCACCCCATGCCCCAGCAACGAAGTGACGACGACTGCGAAGGCGACCTACACCGTCACCAACAACGGCTCCGCGAGCCAGACGTTCGAGTTCAACAGCGGCTGCCAGTTCGACCTCCAGCTTGTCGACGACAAGGGTGAGATGGTTCGCTCGTTGTCCGAGGTGCGCTTCTGCACCCTCGCGCTGACCCGGTTCACCCTCGCGGCAGGGCAGTCGAAAGTCTTCACCGCGCAGATTCCTCTGTCGAATCGGGTGGGTGAGCAGCTGTTCGGTAACTTCACCGCCAAGGCGATGCTCAGTCCGCGAAACGGCGCCTCGAGCGCAGAATCCGCCGCGAGTTTCATCGTTCAGAAGCCATAATCGCTTCACTTGCTCGCAGTGCTTGCGCTCTTCGTGGCGGCCGCTGCTCCTGATGGAGCGGAGGCGAGCTACGAAGAGCGACTCGTTTCGTGGGCGCTCGAGCAACATCCCGGGCGAACAGTCGAGCCACATCCAGAAGGCCTGGTCGTCGAAGAAGTGTTGGTCAGCGCGGAAGAAGTCTTCGCGGCGTCGGATCCCTGGCCAGGTTTGCTCAACCTCTTCCATATCCGAACGCGTGAAGGGGTGATTCGCCGCGAAGTGCTGGTGGAAGTTGGCCAGCCATGGACCGCAGTGCGCATCGAAGAGACCGAGCGAAACATGCGCCGGCTGTTCGTTTTCGCCGTCGTGAAGGTCATCCCGCTCAAAGGGCGCGAAGGCCGAGTTGCGCTGCTGGTGGTGACGAAGGATCGCTGGAGTCTTCGGCTCAACAGCGACTTCAACCTGGTGGGAAGCCTGCTGCAGCTGCTGCGCTTGAGGCCGACTGAACAGAACTTTCTGGGCCGCAATCAGCAGGTGGTGATCGACTTCTTGCTCAGGCTCGACACGCTGACGATTTCTCAGGTGTTTCAAGAACGGCGTTTGCTCGGCTCAAGGCTTTCATTCGCCGAGACAGCCGGAGTGATTGTGAGTCGGCAGACAGGTGCGCTCGAAGGCTCGGCCGGCGAGATCTTCTTTGGTCTGCCCCTGGTATCGCTGAGCCAGACGTGGGCGTTCAGCGTCGCCGGTCTTTGGAACTCTCGCACGCGTCGGGTTTTCTGTGGCGCGCAGATTTGCCAGGCGTTTTCGGACGACCGGGCGGTGAAGGTTCCGCGGGCGTACGAGGTGCGCAACTTCAGCGCCGATGCGGAAGTCACCCGAAGCTTTGGAAGCAGCTGGAAGACCGATGTCACCGCGCAGTTGGGTGGCTACTCGGTTCGGTACAGCGCGCCTACCGCCAGTGCACTGAATGCCGACCAACTCGCGTTGCTCGAGGCCGATGTCTTGCCTCGATCTGAAGTGGCGACGTACCTATTGGCGAAGATTCGATTCTTCAAGGCCGACTTTCGGGTGTTGAAGAACGTCGACACCTTCGAGCTTTCGGAAGACTACCAGGTCGGCCCGCAGCTGAGAGGAGGCGTGCGGTACGCGATCCCGACGTTCACGCGAACGCATTTCATCGAGGTTGGAGCGGCGCTTCGGTACCGCTGGCTGAGCAGCCGCGAGAACGTGTTCACTGCGAGCGTCGCTGCTGCCGCGCGCTTCGTACCCGGGGGCCCAACGGTCAACCGGCACATCGCGGCCGAGTTGATGAACGTCTCGCCTCCCTTCGAAGGAGGTCGGCTGGTGACCCGGCTGCTGTACGACGTGAAGAAAGAGGATCTCGACAACCGGGTCGTGCTGCTGGGCGGGGGCAACGGCTTGCGTGGCGCTCCGGCCGAGCTGTTGTCGGGAAAGAATCTGTTCCTCGCCAACGTCGAATACCGCAGCCGCGCGTTCGAGTTGAGCACCGTCTTTATTGGGCTCGTTCTCTTCTACGACGCTGGGTCGGCGTTCGATGGGTCGGTGAACCTCACCCATACTGTAGGGGTTGGGCTCCGCATTCTGCTGCCCCAGTTCAACCAGGAAACGATTCGCCTCGACCTAGGCTTTGTGCTCGGCGGCCCGAACATTTCAGGGCTTGATCGCTTTAGCGCGACGTTTGGGCAGGTCACCGACATTCGGCCTGCATTCCTTGATGATCCACTGTGACGTAACCTGTGCCATCTTCCCGGCGAGATGAAACCCGTGGAAGAAGGCGAGACGCTGGTCGCGTGCGTGTTGGTGGTGGACGACGAGAAGTCGGTGCGTGACGTTCTCACGCGACTGCTCGCGCGCGAGCGAGAACTCTCGGTTCAAACCGCAGACAGCGCGGAGGCGGCGATCGCGCTGCTTCAGGCCCAGCGCTTCGATTTACTGATTACCGACAAGAACCTTCCACGAATGGACGGCGTCGAACTGATTGGTGTCGCGCGAAGCCTGAGGCCGAACATCGAATCGATTGTGATTACCGCCTACGCCAGCTCGGTGTCGGTGATCGCCGCGTTCGCGGCCGGCGCTTCAGACTACGTGGTGAAGCCATTCGATCAGATTGGTGTCGTGCGCGCGAAGATTCGAGCCGCTCTTGATCGACGCAAGGAACGGGTGAAGGTCACCGCCGAGTCGCATCAGATGGCGCTCGAAGCTTCGCAACTGCTCGCCGAAGGCCAAACCGTGTCACCGCCTGCTTGGCGGCGGCTGGATGAACAGCTCGGAGTCTACGAGCAGGCGATGCGCGCGGACAGCAATGGAACCGTGCTGGTTGTCGGATCCACGGCGGCGGTCGCACAGCTGAAGGCCGAAGGAGTCGAGGCAATTCAGGCAGAGCCTGACGATCCGCTTCTCGACGCCGCGGACGTGGTGGTAATCGACACCGCGTTCAAGCAGTGGCGTGAGCTGGTCGAGCGGCTCACGCCATTGAAGCCCGACCTGATGTTGACCGCTGACCCGAACCAGGACCTGGCCGAGTTGCTCGAGGCGATCGCGCTCAAGCTCGAACCCGTCGGGATTACCGTGCTGGCGTCGCGGGTGCGCGAGCTGCTGATGCGTCAGGCGGTGCACCGGGCGAAAAAGTCGTTGGCCGCCGCGCTGACCGAGTTTCGAGGCGCGCTCGAGAAATAGTCAGGGCAAGTCGACGCCCAACAGCTCTTTGAAAATCACCTGGGCAGCGTCGGCGAACAAACGGTCTCCGGCGACGAGCCCTCCACAGTGGGCACTTTCGCGCGCGAAGGTGAGTCCAGCGCACTTGTTCAGCAGCGCCCCCCAGAAGTCCTTCGAGCCTTCGGGCAGCAGTTGCTCGCGAATCAGCTCGAGCGGCCAGGGGACCACGCTCAACGGATCTGCGTCGCACAGCGACGTGAAGCAATCGAGATCGAAGTCGAGCAGGGTGGTCTTTGCGGTTGAGATCAAGTCTGCCGCCTCGATCGCCAACGGGCCGTTCACCAGGCGCTCGAGTGAAGGCGCGACCAACAGCCGGTGCGGCGTTCCGTGCGAGTCGACCCAGCGGTCTACGCTGACACAGCCTTCAGGTTTTGATCGCGCGATCGCCACCACGTCGCCTATCAAACCTGCTTCCATTGCCGCGAGGATGTGATCGACGTTGCGGACGTCGAGCATTCGTCGCGCGTAGGTGTCGAGTCCAAGCACGTCGGCGCCACAGGGCGGAAGCACTTTGGGCGCGGCGAGATCGAGGTGGCGATCAAAGGTGACCAGCAGCGCCGGGCGCGATCGCTCGGCCAACGCCCACGCCCACGACGGCAGCGCGAGTCGATGAGGTTCGAACACGAACGCGTCGCGCGGGCCGACGACGGGGCACAAGGTCAGGTGGGTGATTCCTGCAAGGCGAAGCATCGTGTCGTTGGCTTCGCTCATGGTTCTGACAGTCGGCAGACCGCCTCGACGATTCCTGCGAACGCGGCTGCGCCGACCAACGACAACCCTCGCGCAACCGCGATGAACTGGTGTTTCCTCACACTGTTTGAAGCAGCCGCAGCAGATCCGTTCCGTACAGCCGAACGCGATTCTCACCAATCCAGGGCACTTGCTGAAGCTCTTCGAGCGTCTTCGGGTTGAGTCGCGCGAGTGCCTCAATCAAAGCATTGGGCAGCACCACGCTCGAGGTGACTTTGCGATCTGCCGCACGGGACTTTCGAAAGTCGGTGAGCGCGTCTTCACGACGCTTCCGCTTCGGGTCCCTCAGCTCTTCGGCGGCGACCTCGGGCAGCGCTCCATCGCGCTGGAGCGCGATCTTCTGTTTGATCATCGCCAGCACTTCATCGCCATGCTCGCGAACGAACGCGCTTCGAACGCCCTCGCGTCGCTGAAGGTCTTTGGCTTCGTTGGGCGGATTCGAAGCGATTGCGCCCACGGCGGCGTTCGAGAGCATGCGTCCGAACGGCACGTCTTCCTTCTTCGCCCACTCGAGCCGCTTGCGATGCAGTTCCCACGCAATGACGTCTGCGAGGCGAAGCTGGGCGGTGGAAAGGCCAGACCTTGGGATTTTCGGTTTGAACTCGGTCGCCAGATCTGGCCGGCGCGCCGCTTCGTCCGCCATTCGCGCGCAGTCGAGCTCGACTTCTTCGAGAATCGACGCGGCGGCGCACGCTTCTCGCACGAGCCGGCCAATGTCGGTCAGGTACCGCACGTCGTCAGCGATGTAGTCGCGCATTCCCGCCGGCAGAGGGCGCAGCGAGAAGTCTGATTGCTGATGCTCTTTGAGCAGCTTGACCTTCAACTTCTCGGACACCAGGTCAGCGAGTCCGACCTTCGCCCAGCCAAGAAGCGTGGCCGCACGGTGGGTATCGAAGAGCCCTTTGACGCGAACGCCGGCCTCGGCGAGATACTGAAGGTCGCCGCCGGCGGCATGGAAGAACTTGGTGATGGCGGGGTTCGCGAACACCGAAGCTTGCGACGCGATGTCGACGCCAGGCTTCAGGGTATCGAGCAAGAAGATGTCATCGTCGGTGCCGATTTGTACGAAACACAGACGAGCATGAAACGCATGCATCGCGTCGGCTTCGACATCGACAGAAAATTCCTTCACCTTCGACAGCGCTTCGCTAACCCGGGGCAGTTGGTCGGGTTGGGTGACGTCGGTCGCGCCCTGAGGAATCGTCATCACTCACCCCTATAGCAGCGCTGCTGGCGTTTGGACCCCGTTTCAGGCTATCGCCCGCGCGCGATGACAGAGTTGGAAAAGCTCGAGAAAGGCCTGCTTGCCCATGTCGGTAAGGCGGTGCACGACTGGTCGCTGGTCGCCGAGGGCGACAAGGTGATGGTCGCGGTTTCGGGCGGGAAAGACTCGTACACGCTGCTCCACATTCTTCGACTGCTGCAGCAACGGGCGCCGGTC
>JANOHG010001223.1:0-1953 GCA_031406375.1 Archangiaceae bacterium
AATTAACTTAAATGTTAGTTACGTCATTAATTATTTTTGTATTGTTTCACGATTCTGATAATGACAGCATTTTTTTCTCACGACTCATTTATTCAATGCACAAAGTAAATTTTTGGTCGAGAGGCGCGCGGACCAGCTTCAGGTTGCCCTCTTCGTGGGGATCTCCGAGGCTGAACGGCTCGAGCCCCACCGCGTCGAAGCCGTGCCGGCTCATCCACTTCGCGAACGCGCCGTTGCCACAGCCGTAGTCGAGCAGCCGCCCCGACTGCTTGAATTTGGTGACCACGCCTTCGCGTTGACGCAAGAACATCGCGAGCGCCGAACGCAGCGAATCCAGCGCCACCGATTTCGATTGATCAAACGCAGGGTACAGCTGATCAGGCGACGGCGAGTTGCGGTCATCCGAGAACGCGAGTCGACATTCGCGGCATCGCACAATCGGAAACCCGTTGGTCGCGGTGAGCAACCCATCGAACGACACGCTGCCGCACAGCGGGCATTTGAGGTCAGGAATGGTGTGGGGTCCCCGAAGGCTTTTGAGTGGCGGGCGACGACAGCCGATCGTCGACCACGTACAGCGGCAGGCTCATCGTGTCTTTGTAGACGCGCGCCAGATAGATGCCGATTGCGCCGAATGCCAACAGCATCCAGCCGCCCTGCACCGCCAACGCCGCCAGGAAGATCCGCGCGGTCAGGTTCAAGCCGGCGCGCTCACCATCGACCAACAGCCACGCCGCGGTGACGAGGTTTACGAAGAACGCGAACACTCCGACGTAGGCGAGCAGCCGCAGCACGAGGGTAGACGATGAGAGAATCCCGCCGAGGCCGAAGCCGATTGCGCTGAACAGGTTGTAGTGGCTATGGCCGAACAGGCGCCGTTGCCGCTTGTAGGGAATTCCTTCGCGGCGAAACCCGACGAACCCCAGCTGGCCGCGCACGAACGGGAAAGTGCTGCGGCTCGCCAGCACGTAGTCACGGACCCGGCGGTCAACCAGAAAAAACTCAGCCATGTCGAGGACGATCTCGTGATCCGCGATCCTCCGGGTGAGGCGATAGAAGAGCTTGCGCGCCAAGTGCATCAACACGAACTCTTCCCGCTTGTCGCGCAACCCGTAGACGACGTCGGCACCCGCGAGCCATCGCGCCACGAACTGCGGAATCATCTTGGGCGGATCTTCACAGTCGACGTCGATGTTCAGCACCGCGTCACCCGAAGCGTGCCGCATTCCCGCGGTAATCGACGCCTGGTAGCCGAAGTTCCGGCTCAAGGTGACATAGCGAATCCGGGGATCTCTCGCCTGCAAGCGCTTGATCGCCTCGAGCGTGCCGTCGGTGCTGCGGTTGTTCATGAACAGGATCTCGAAGCGGACCTTGTCGTCGACTTCCTTCAACGCTTCGACCAGGCGTTCGTAAAACAACGGCACGCCTTGCTCTTCGTTGAACACCGGGCAAACGACGGTAACCAGCGGGTGCTCAGGTGACGGCGCCATGTGCCGCGCGGCTTATCCCAAAACCACAAGCGCTTGCGATGGTTGCGTGGGCTCGCCTTCTTCGATACCTGCTCTCCCATGCTTTCTCTGGGAATTGACGGCTTCAGCTACCAAGACCTGCACCACGCTCCTGCGCTCGCCCGACTTCACGAACGCTTTCTGACTGACCTCGCGACGGCTCAGCCCACCCTGGGCGCCGAGTTCGCAGCGCTGCGCGCTGGCACCGCCAAGCTCACCCCACCGCAAGAGTCCGACCTGTTGATCCGCGTGGCCGAGCACGTCTCGCGCTTCGTCGGCAAGCTGTTCGGCGTCGACAAAGAGCTCGCGGCGCTGTCGATTCGACTGGCCGAAGAACTCAAGCTCTTCGAGTTCAAGCGCGAGTTCGTCAGCCGAAAAGTCTTCAAGAAGGGAGCGACGGAACGCCCCGCAGCCGACGAGCTTCCTGCGCTCGAAGAACGGATGC
>JANOHG010001245.1:0-4933 GCA_031406375.1 Archangiaceae bacterium
GGCTCGACCACCGCGATTCGCTGCACCCGCTTCGTTGGCGGGAACTTCGTAATCTCAGCCAAGGCCGTCGCCTGCCCTTTTCTGCGTGCGATGACTTGCCCCAGCATCTGGGTCAGCTGGGTAATCTCGAATGGCTTCATCAGATAGCCATCTGCACGCAGCAGCTGCATTTCACGCGCCGACTCTTTCGACGAGTAGCCCGTCATCATCACCAGCGCGACCTCGCGACTCTGGGCGCGCAGCGCTCGCGCGACGTCTTCGCCGCTCTTCTTCGGCAGGTTCTTGTCGGTCACTACCGCGTCGTACCGGTTGGACCCGAGCAACGCGATCGCGTCTTCAGCCGTTCCGGTGGCGGTGACTTCGTAGCCGGTCAGCTCGAGCCCGCTCTTCAGCATCGTGCAGATGACGGTGTCGTCTTCCACCAGCAGTACCTTTCTTTTCTCGGGCTTCCCTGCGGCTGCCACTTCAGGTGCTTTGAGCTGAACCGCCGAACGCGCGGGCAGCTGCGCCCACAACGCGATCCGGAACTCAGTCGTCGCCCAGGGCTCGCGAAAGACATCGCTGGGGTCGACCACCGTGACTTCACCGCCGGCGGCTTCCATCATCCGGCGGGCGATCGACAGCCCGAGCCCACTGCCTTTTTCTTTGGGCTTGGTGCTGAAGCGTGGCTCGAAAATCCGATCGGCGATTTTCGGTGGAATTCCCGCCCCGTCGTCGCTGACGCGAACTTCGATTCGGCCGTCGTTGTTCGCGCTCGGCATCACGCAGACACTGATCCGACCCGTCGCAGCGTCACCTTCTTCGACTGCATCCAGCGCGTTGAACAGCACGTTGGTCAGCGCGTGGCTCAGCGCGTCCGAGGTTCCGTGCGCGTACACTCCGGAAGGGGGCGGTCGGAAGGAAAAGCGCGGGCCCAGCGGCTTGAGTCTGAGCATGCACAGGTCGATCGCCTCTTGCATCACCGGAGCGAGTTCAAAGACGGCCGGGCCCGCAAGCTCGGGGTCGAGAAAGCGCTGATAGGAACGCAGCAGCTCTTCGAGTCGCGCGAGCTGCGAGAGCACCATCGGCCACTCGGGTTGCCGCGTCATCTCGGTTCCCACCGCCCGGTTGATCAGCTGAAGGCCGAGCTTGATTCCCATCACCGGATGCCGAAGCTCATGAATGAGCCCTGCGGTGAGCAGCTCGGCAGTAGACTGTTCTTTGGCCATCAACAAACCCCCAAGGCTTCGGCGGCAACGTCCAAACGTACACCCATCACTTTAGAAGGCTCTCATCTAAACGAGGTGAGGCGCCTCGCCCGCGGCAGGCAGCAGAACACTGAACGTCGAGCCTTTTCCTTCCTCGCTGGCCACCGTGAGCTTGCCGTGGTGACGTTCGACAATTCGGTGCGCGCTCGACAACCCCAGCCCGACTCCGGCGCCGGCTGAATCGCTTTTGGTGGTGAAGAATGGGTCGAAAATCCGTTCTTGGCTCGCGGTGGGAATACCCCTCCCGGTGTCCGACACAGTGAGTTTCAGCGCCTGCCCATCGACCGCACGGATGCGCACCTCGAGTCGCCCGCCGCCAGGCATCGCGTTGATGGCGTTGTCCACCAGGTGGGCGACGAGCTCCTTCATTTGTGAGGGGTTGCCTTGTACGTCGGGCACCTCGCCCTCAACCCCGGTTGAAAGCACGATCTTACGATTCGCGAGCTCGGCGGTGAATGACGCCAACGCGGCGTTTACCGGTTCTGCGAGCTTGAAACGAGCGCCGCTGGCCTCCCTTTCCGATTCGGTGAGATCGCGCAGCCTAGCGACGATGTCTCCCATTCGCTTTGCCTGCTCGAGCACCACCCCCAACGACTCGGTCTCGCTGGGATTGCTGTCGCGCAGCTGCATCTTGATTACGCCCGTTAGCCCAATCACCGCGGCCAGTGGGTTGTTGAGCTCGTGCGCGATCCCCGCGCCCATCGAGCCCAGCGCAGCCAACCTGCGGGTGCGAAGAATCTGGTCTTGCGCCGCCTTCAGCTCGGCGGTGCGCGCGTCGACCCGAATCTGCAGCTCGCGGTTCCACCCACCAATCTCTTCATCGCGCCTGCGAATCTCTTTGGCCATCTGGCGGAAGGTGTCCGCGAACTCGGCCAGCTCGTCGCTTCCACTCACGTTCGGAGCCACCGCGTCGTAGCGCGCTTCCGACAGCGCTTTCGCCGCTTTCGACAGCTCAGCAATCGGCCGCGAGACGCCGCGCGCAAGCCACACGCTCAACGCCGCCGCGAGGGTCAGCCCAATCACCGCCCAGAACAAAGTGTAGTCGCGCACCCGGGTCGCCGCGCGCAACGCCACGCTCTGCGGCTGCTCGGCCAGCACACCCCAGTTGAGCACCTTCACCGGAGCAAACGCCGCCAACGCGGGCTCGGCCCCTTCACGCTCGATGGTGCCGCTTCGAAGCGTGCCGGTTGCCACCAGGGCCTGTTCGCTGGGCGAGAGCGCGGCCCCACCCGTCAACGGCGCGCCCTTTGCGTCGACGAGGACCACCCGTGAACCCCGCGCCGCCAGCGCGTCGAGCCGGGTGACGATGGGCCGCAGAGAGAGCTCGGCGACGACGAGGTGGCTGCCACTGCGCACGGCGATCACCACCCGCGGAGAACCGTTCTGCACTCGGTAAGGAGGTCCAATCGCTGCGCCCAACGACAGCGCTTCCGCCATCGGCACCCGCGAAGACATTTGGCTGAGTGTCGGCGCTTCGCGTCGGGTGTCGCGTTCGAATACCGGCGGCACCACCGCATCACCCTTCGCGTCGAGCAGCGCGATCGCCGTCACTTCGGCGACCTGTCGGTAAGGAATCCGCAACACCTCCGAAAGCTCGGCTTTCGAGAAAGTGTCCAGCGGCAACGCCTGTGCGGACAACGCCAGCGCTTCAGCGGCGTGTCCGACCGTCGCCTCGGTGTACCGCGCCAGATCTTCGGCCGTCTGCTCTTGCGACCGGCGCACCAACTCAGTCACTTCGTCACGGCTCGCGCGGTAGGAAAGAATGCCAATCACCGCGACCGGCACCAGGCCCACCGCGAGCAGAATGCTGCTGATTTTTCGGCGAAAGGTCACCCGAGCATTCCTTGGGGCATCGATTGCAACGGCAGAGCCGGCTTGAACGTCGCGGTAAAGCTTAGACCTCGGCTGGGTCGATTCTACCCTGCTGGGTCATTTCAACCCCCAGTTGCAGCAGACTCCATTCCCAGAGCATGGTTCAGTAATGAACCGGCCTGGAACAGAAACGTACAACGTTCGGGAGGCGCGCCGTCCTTTGTACGTCCCGGTGTTGACTCAGCCGAGCCTCAACGACTGCTGGTCGATGGATGTCAGCGCCAACGGAATGGGGTTGCTGTGCCTGCATGATGCGTCGAGTAAATACCTCGGCGAACGAGCGCGCTTGACCGTCGAATTCACGCTGCCCGACGCGCGAGCGACCCTCGAGGCGACGGGTGAGGTGATGTGGCGCCGAGACTCGGGCCGCGGCATTTCTTTAGGGGTGAGGTTCCTCGAGGTTTCGTCCAGCGACCGCAGCCGACTCACCCGCTACTTGGGCGCGCATCGGTTTCAGATTGCAGTTGCCTACGCCACAGCGACTCAACAGCGGCAGATCGAGCTGGCGGTCGGCTCGGAAGTCGCGGTGTTCTTCAGCCCCAACGAGCACCTGCTTGCTGAAACGCTCGCGCGCTGCGAAATCTCAGTGCTGGTGGTCTGCGGCAACGAACTGCAGGCGGCAGACCCCCTGCTCGCGCGAGCGTCGGAAGAAGGCGCAGAGGCTCCGGCCGAGTGGCTTCCGCGGGTGGTGTACTTCGGGCCAGGGAGCCTTGACCAGCTGCTGTCGGCGTTCAATGAAGGGCGGCTGTTCCGCGCGCTGCCCGTCGACGTGGAAGTTCCGCTGCTTCGTTCCGCGCTGCTCGAAGGGTGCCGCGAGAGCGAGTTTCAAAGAGAGCTGCGCCGTGGCGCCGTCGAGCAGGCGCGCGCCGTTGGAAGACGTCGCGCGACCCACGAAGGTGGCCGTCGCCCCGACTCGGGCAAGCTGCATTCCGACAGTCCGGTGATGCAGCGCGTACTGGCGACGGTCGAGACGATTGCCCCACACAAGGTGTGTGTGTTGCTCGAAGGCGAGACCGGCACCGGCAAAGAGGTGCTCGCCCACGCGATTCACGCACTCAGCGAGCGCGCTCAGACCCCGCTGGTGGTTCAGGACTGCGGAACGTTGACCGAGACCCTGCTCGAGAGCGAGCTGTTTGGCCACGTTCGCGGCGCGTTCACGGGAGCCCACGCGGATCATCCGGGGCTCTTTGTCGCAGCCGATGGGGGCACCATCTTCCTCGACGAAATCGAGAACACCACGCCCAAGCTGCAGTCAGCGCTGCTGCGGGTGCTCGAAACTGGAGAAGTGCGGCCGGTGGGAGGCCGCGGGTTTCGAATCGTCGATGTGCGGGTGATTTGCGCTTCCAACCAGCGCCTTGACGAAGAGGTTCGCTTAGGTCGGTTTCGATCGGACCTCTACTATCGGCTCGCGGCGTTTCCGATTCGCGTGCCTCCATTGCGCGCACGGAAGGAAGACGTGGCATCCCTTGCGCAGCATTTTCTGAGTTCATTTCTTCGCACGCTGGGCCGGCCGTCGGCAAAGTTCACCGAAGGCGCCATCAGCGCGCTCGAGGTGCACGCCTGGCCGGGCAACGTGCGCGAGCTTCGCAACGTCGTCGAACGCGCCGCGCTGTTGAATACCGGCAAGGAAATCTCGGAAAACGCACTCTGGGGCGAGGAAGCCCGAGCCGATGACGGTGCCCCCCAAACCTTTCACGAGCAGGTGAGCAGCTACCAACGGGAGCTGATTCGAGCCGCGCTGCGCGCCCACGGAGGCGTCGTGCGTCGCGCCGCGGGGGCCC
The DNA here is from genome assembly GCA_031406375.1 of Archangiaceae bacterium. GTDB lineage: Bacteria > Myxococcota > Myxococcia > Myxococcales > Myxococcaceae > JAGSPQ01. The sequence goes on from JANOHG010001245.1 coordinate 4,901, forward strand.
TGAAGCTCAACCGGGTCACCCTCGGCAGAATGG
>JANOHG010001248.1:0-7200 GCA_031406375.1 Archangiaceae bacterium
CTTGGCAGCGGCAGCACGTTTTTCATCGAGCTCCCCGTTGCGCCTCCGACATCCATCGAGGAAGGCCAGGCAACGCAACCGGCCTAAGCAAACCTGCCGCGAGCGACAACGCAGACGACCGAATTGGCCCGTAAGTGGGAATGCGTCGACGGCGTCGGTAGTATGGCACTCAAGCCATGCGCGTCGCGATTCTCGCCGATATTCACGGGAACCTGCCGGCATGCGAGGCGGTGCTCGACGACATCAAGAAACAAGCGCCGGACTACGTCGTAGCGGCTGGAGACCTCGCGCTTCGCGGCGCTCACCCGAAAGAGACGGTCGATTTGCTCTTCGATCGCTGCAACGCATGGCTGATGGGCAACACCGATTGCTACATCGCAGGCAACTACCTTGGTGGTGCTTACCGCGAGAAGGAACACTGGAAAACCGACCTGCTCGACTGGACCCGCAATGAGCTCGGCGAAGAGCGGGTCAAGCGCCTAGGCACCCTCGCCTTCTCAGTCCGTTACTCACCGCGCAAAGGGCAGGACCTTTACGTCTGCCATGCCAACCCTCGCAACCTCGAGGATTCGCTCGAGCCCACGCTGGAAGAGGCCGAGCTGCGCGGCTATCTGCAGCACCTCGACGCGGCGGCGGTCGCCTTCGGCCATCTCCATTTTCCTTACCGGCGTCGGGTGGGCCGGATGCTGATCGCCGACGTCGCATCGGCAGGAATTCCACGCGACGGCGATCTGCGGCCGGCGTGGGGGCTGTTTACCTACACGCCCCGCGGCTGGAGAGTGCAAATCCGTCGGGTGCGCTACCCGGTACGGCGCGCGACGCAGGCGCTCACCGATCGCAAGGTGCCGGGCGCACCGTTGCTGATCCACAAGATGGTCGAGGCACGCTATCGGCAACACCTCGCGCTCGCGGAAGCTGCTCGCCGCCACTCAGGTCTTCCTGCGCTCCCTTTTTTACGGCTGCCGCCGGGTGCACAGTCGGGAAACATTCCACCCCCGCCGGATTCGTTGCTCCACGCAAGCCCGACTGCCCCCGCGCCTCCGCCACGGATGTCACCTCCGGGCCAGGCAGCAGAGTCAGACGAGCCAAACACCGACGAATTGCCCGGGCCTTCGTCCCTGGGCGCCTTCGAAGGGTGAGCCGTCACGCAAACGTCACGTTTGCGTCATCAAACTGAAACCGAGCCTGCGTACATGGTCATCGCATGCAGCGCGTTCTCATTTGCGATGACGAGCCAGACCTCGCCGCCCTTGTCGAACTAAACCTCAAAGACGCGGGGTTCACCGTTGAGGTAGCCCATTCTGGGGAAGCGGCCTTACAGCTCGCGCGCGCCCACCGGCCGGATCTGGTGCTGCTTGATGTGATGCTGCCTGACGTCTCGGGGTCCGAAGTCTGTCGCCGCCTCAAGAACGACCCCGTCACCGCGCAGGTGCCGGTGATGCTCCTCACGGCGCGCACCGAAGAACCCGATCGCGTGGGCGGCTTCGAAGCGGGCGCCGACGACTACGTCACCAAACCGTTCAGCGTCCGCGAGTTGGTGCTTCGCGTCAAAGCGGTGCTGAGGCGACAGGGTGCGATCGCGCCGGTCGTTTCCCTACAAGCCGGAATTCTGAGGCTCGACCTGTCGGCCCACCGGGCCTACGTGGAAGCCCAAGAGGTCACGCTGACCGCCCTCGAATTCAAGCTCGTGCACCACCTGCTGATTCACCGCGGCAAGGTGCAATCCCGTGAAGTGCTGCTGCGCGAGGTATGGGGCGTGTCGAGCGCGCTCGAGACCCGCACCGTCGACACCCACATGATGCGACTGCGCGAAAAACTGGGAGCTGCACGCGACCAGGTCGAAACCGTGCGCGGTGTCGGCTACCGACTTTCCCCTGACGACCAGCGCGTCCCATCCCGAGGACTTCACCCGTGAAAAACCTGTTTGTACTCGCCTGCCTGTTTGCTTCCGCCGCCTTCGGTCAAGACGAGGCAACCGACGCTGGCGCGCCCGAAAGCGCCGAGCCCAACGCGCTGCAAACCGACAGCGAAAAAATTGGTTTCCTGCAAGGGAAGATCGAAGCGCTCGAAGAGCAGTTCGCCGAAAGCAAAGGCATTCTTTCCAGCTTGAGCAAGATCAAGGTCTCGGGGTACGCGCAGGCCCGATTCTCGTACGCAGAAAACAGCTTCAGTGGAGTCGACGCCTCGTTGGTCTCGCTGGTGAAAGACGGGTTCTCGGTGCGACGCGGTCGCGTGAAGGTCGAGTACGTCGGCACTGTCGGGCGGTTCATGATCCAAACTGACGCGACGCCGACAGGGCTCAGCCTCAAGGATGCCGAGGCATCGTTCATCGAGCCGTGGTCGGGCAAGAAGTACCTCACCGTCACCCTCGGGCAGACCAAGTGGCCATTTGGTTTCGAGACGGTGCAGTCGTCGAGTGAGCGTGAGTTTCCTGAGCGCACCCGCGTGGTCCGAGCGTTCTTCAACGGCGAGCGAGATCGCGGTTTGAAGTTTCAGTTCAAAGGCGGCCCAGTGCGCGCGTGGCTTGGAGTGTTCGACGGCAACGGCACTGCCAACCGAGGCTTCATCGGCATCGACAACGACACCGAGAAAGACTTCTACGGGCGGTTGGCAGTCGACCTGAAATGGTTTGCAGCGGGCGTGTCGGCTTCAGGTGGCTTGACCTACAAGCCAACCGACGCGACGGGCCCTGGCCGTCACTTCGAGCGCACGCGCATCGGCATCGATGCTCAGCTCTATCTCGATCTGCTTCCGTTCGGGTCGACGGCGCTCAAAGCCGAGTTCATCGCTGGTCGGACGTATCAGGCGAGCAACCTCGAGGTCTTCGGACAAACCGCGCTCGGCTGGTACGCGCTGGTCGTTCAGAACATCGGCGACCGCGAGCAGATCGCTTTGCGGTATGACTTTTTCGACCCAGCGACGGGAACACCGAACGCGGTTGACGCAAAAGATGCCGCCAAGCCGGCAAGCAGAAACCAGATCCACACCTTCGCAGTGGTGGCTTCACACTATTTCGATGAGGTGTTGAAGCTCAGTGTTACGTACGAAATGCCGCTCGTCTTCACCGGAGGGACGACCGACTCGCCCCCGAAGCAAAGCCTGTTCCTCGTTCAACTGCAGGCGAAGTTCTAAGGAGATCACCATGAAACGCACCTTGGGTATGTTGCTTGTCCTCGCTCCACTTTCAGCGCTTGCGGGCGCGGTCACCATCAAAGGCTCTGACACGATGGTGATTCTCACCCAGCGGTGGGCCGAAGAATTCATGAAGAAGAACCCTGCGGCCAAGGTTCAGGTCACCGGCGGCGGCTCGGGCACCGGCATCGCCGCGCTGATCAACGGCACCACTGAGATCGCGACCAGCAGTCGGCCGATGAAGGAAGCAGAGCTCGAGAAGTTGCGCGCTCGCTACAACACCGCTGGCACCGAGATCGCGGTCGCCAAGGATGGCGTCACGTTTTACATCAACGCGTCGAATCCGCTGAAGTCGTTGACCGTTGAACAACTGAAGAGCATTTACGTGGGTGAGACCACCAACTGGAAAGACGTCGGTGGTCCTGACAAGGCAATTGTCGTCTTCTCGCGTGAGAACTCTTCGGGCACCTACGTGTTCGTGAAAGACAATCTGCTCGGCGGTGACGACTTCGCCGCCTCGGCCCAAACGCTGCCCGGCACCGCGGCGGTGGTGAACGCCGTCGGAAAGGAAAAGTTCGGCATCGGCTACGGTGGCGCGGCGTACGCAAAAGGGATCAAGGAGCTCAAGATCAAGGTCGGCACCGACGACATCGACGCCTCACTCGAGAACGTAAAGAGCGGCAAATATCCTCTGTCACGCGACCTGTTTTTTTACCTTCGCGGCAAACCCTCAAGCGACGCAAAAGCGCTGCTCGACTTCTGCCTGTCGCCTGAAGGTCAGGCGCTCGTCGCCAAAGTGGGCTATTTCCCGGTGAAGTGAGGTGCGAATCCTGGCGGAGCAATCGGTACCTGCGGCGCGCACGCCTGCTCCCAAGCAGCGCTGGCAGCTGCGTGAAAAGCTAATCGAAGGCGCCATCACCGCTGTTGCGTTCAGTGGTGTCTTGGCAATCGGCCTGATCCTCGTCTTCGTGGCGAAGGAAGCCCTGCCTCTGTTTTTCGATCCTGAAGCGCTCAAAGAGGTGAGCCTCTCAAAGATGTTCCTGCCCCAGGTTCTCAAGCCTGGGAAGCCCGCGACGTTCGTGTGGCAGCCGGTCTCGCAAATTCCCAAAGTGAGCCTGATTCCGCTCTTCATCGGGACGCTGAAGGTGAGTGTGGTCGGGATGTTGGTGGCGGCGCCATTGGGCGTGCTGGCTGCCTTGTTCACGTCCGAGTTGGCGCCACGGCGCTTACGCGAATGGCTCAAGCCGACCATCGAGTTGCTGGCAGGGGTCCCTTCAGTGGTGCTGGGCTTCTTCGCGCTGATGTTGCTCGCCACGCTCCTGCAGGACACCTTTGGGTTGACCTACCGGCTCAATGCGTTGGTGGCCGGACTCGCGCTGTCGCTGGCGATCGTGCCGGTGGTGTTCACCGTCTCAGAGGACGCTTTGACAGCCGTGCCACGCAGCTATCGCGAAGCCTCGCTTGCGCTGGGAGCGACCCGCTGGGAAACCGCGTGGCGAGTCGTGCTTCCCGCTGCGGCGCCGGGCGTGCTTGCGGCTTGCGTGTTGGGGTTGGGCCGCGCGATTGGAGAGACGATGGTGGTGTTGATGGCCAGTGGCAATGCCTCGATCGTCTCGGCGAGCTTGACCGAATCGACCCGAACGCTCTCAGCGACAATCGCGGCAGAGATGGGTGAAGTCGTCGTTGGCAGCCCGCACTACTCGATGCTGTTCTTCATCGGCGTTCAGCTGTTTGCGATCACCTTCGTGCTGAATCTGGTTGCTGGTTCTTGGACCCGAAGCGTCGTGCGCAGATTGGGCGGAAAGGTATGAGCGTCACCATGCGCAGAGTCAGCTCGGGGTTCTTTTCCGGGCTCAGCGGGCTCGCCGCATTGCTGATCGTCCTTGCGTTGGCGGTGATCATCGCTGACGCGGTGTTCGGCGGTTGGAGCAAGCTCAGCTGGGAGTTCTTCACCGGCGAGCCCACCGAAGGAATGACCGCGGGCGGCATCTTTCCGGCGATCTGGGGCACCACAATTCTCACCCTGATGATGACGGTCGCGGTGATGCCCGTGGGCGTACTGACGGCCGTCTACCTTCATGAGTACGCGCCGGCCGAGTCGAAAATCGCAGCCGCGGTTCGCATCGCCGTACAGAATCTGGCTGGGGTTCCGTCGATCGTGTTCGGCCTCTTCGGCCTGGGCTTTTTCATTCATTTTCTCGGCGAAGGCATCGATCACGCACTGGGCGTCAACATGCGGTACGGCCAGCCGGGTCTTCTCTGGGCATCGCTCACCCTGGCCGTGCTCACGCTTCCGGTGGTGATCGTCGCCACCGAAGAAGCGCTGCGAGCCGTACCTCATGATCTGCGAAATGCCAGCCTGGCGCTTGGAGCCACGAAGTCTCAAACGCTGTGGCGCATCGTATTGCCAGGCGCGACCCCGGGGATCCTCACCGGTGCGATCCTCGCAGTCTCTCGTGGCGCAGGCGAGGTCGCTCCCATTCTGCTGACGGGCGCCGCCTATTTTCTTCCCGAGTTGCCCAACACGATCAACTCGCAGTTCATGCATCTTGGCTACCACACCTATGTTCTCGCGACGCAGTCGCCCGACGTCGAGGCGACGCGACCGCTGCTCTACGGAACGGTGCTGGTGCTGTTGATGTTGACCTTCACCTTGAACTTCGTCGCTGTCTTGCTGCGAAGTCGCACCCGAGGCCGGGCGAACGCATGACTGGATCTGAGCAATGAGCGCCGCAATGGACCTCGAGACCGCGCCTGACCCGATCGTCAAGATGCGGGCCCGCGATCTGTCGATTCACTACGCGAAAAAACCTGCAGTGAAGGGTTTGAACCTCGACATCGCACAGAAGCAGGTGCTCGCGTTGATCGGCCCGTCTGGATGCGGCAAGTCGACCTTTCTCCGTTCGCTCAACCGGATGAACGATCTGATCGCCGGTTCGGGCCACAGCGGAGACGTGCTGCTCGACGGAGCGAGCATCTACGATCGCGGCGTCGACGTTGTCGAATTGCGGCGCCGGGTGGGAATGGTGTTTCAAAAATCGAACCCGTTTCCGAAGTCGATCTTTGAGAACGTCGCCTACGGGTTGCGAATCGCCGGAATGAACGACCGAGCCGAGCTCGCTGGGCGCGTCGAGAAGAGCCTTGAGCAGAGCGCCCTTTGGGACGAGGTCAAAGATCGCCTCGGCGACTCGGCCCTCGCATTGTCCGGCGGTCAACAGCAGCGACTGTGCATCGCCCGCGCGCTGGCGATCGAGCCCGAAGTGTTGTTGATGGACGAGCCTGCGAGCGCGCTTGATCCGCTCAGCACTGCCAAGATCGAGGATCTCATTCACGAGCTGAAAGCGCGGTACACCATCGTCATCGTGACCCACAACATGCAGCAAGCAGCCAGGGTCTCGGATCAAACGGCTTTCTTCTTCATGGGCGAGATGGTCGAGGTCGGACCCACCGCGACGATGTTCACGACTCCGACAAACCGCCGCACCGAAGACTACGTTACGGGAAAATTTGGCTGATCCGGATCGAACCCATGGCATCAAGACATACCGACAAAGCCTTTGAAACGGACCTCGCCGATCTGCGCCAGCTGTTGTTGACGATGGGTGCGCGAATCGAGTCGGCGATCGCTCGCAGCGTTCAGGCGGTCGCCGACCGCGACACCGCACTGGCCCGGGCGGTGATCGCCGAGGATGCCGAGGTCAATCGCCTTGAAGTCGACATCGACGAACGGTGCCGGAAGGTGCTCGCACTTCGGCAGCCCGCCGCCTCTGATCTGCGGTTGATTACCACCGCGCTCAAGATCGTCACCGACCTTGAGCGCTGCGGAGACCTGGCAGTCAACATCGCCGAGCGGGCCAGAGATCTGAATGAAGCGCCGCCGATGCCACCAAACAACACCCTGTTCCGGCTCGCCGAGTTGTCTCAGGTTCAGACGCGTAAGGCGTTGGATGCCTTCGTCGCAGCCGACGTCAGCCTCGCGAATGTCGTGATCAAGGACGAAGAGATGCTCGACGCTCTCTTCCTTCAGCTCTTCAACGAGCTGCTGACGCTGATGATGGAAGACCCGAA
>JANOHG010001304.1:0-3763 GCA_031406375.1 Archangiaceae bacterium
TGTCCATGAAACCCATTTCGATTCTCCTTGTGAGAGTAGTACTGCTTCAACGACAGCCGAGCTTGGGCGCTGCGCCCCCCAAACGCGGCCGAAGTGTCGTCGGCGAAGCTGAGCTTCTCAAGATCGATCGCAACGCATTCGCATCTGAATTGGCCCGCACAAGTTGATGAGAATTGTCATCGGGGGGAAAGGCGGCGACGCGGCTGAGATCCTCGAACCCACCGCCAAGCTCGTGAGCAATGCAGAAGATGGCTTCTGCGATCGCGATGCTTGAAGGATTTGTGGAGTTTGATCGGCGCATCACGCAGGTCGGGTGAGCGCGTTGCTTTTGGTTGTACCCCGGCAACGCCGATTGGATGTCTTGAATCGGCGAAGTAACGTTCCATTTTTGATAGTTTATCGCTTCCTGTATCGATATATCATCATTAGTGATTGATTACGGGAAACCGTTTCCTGAAACGCTGCGAGAACTCGGCCAACGGGCAAAGCAGTTGAGGCTGCTTCGCAAGATGGGTCAGGCTGAGCTTGCCGACCGGGCGGGGGTTGGCGTCGCGACAGTCCATCGATTCGAAACGACGGGCAGCGCCACTCTTGAGAATGTGCTGCGGATCGCAACCGCGATGAACGCCGAAGCGGTGCTTGAGAAGCTCTTCGCGCCACCGCCCTACGCATCTTTGGATGAGGCACTGGCTCGTCCCGACGCTGGTAAACGCCAGCGCGCTCCGAGGCGAAAGTGAAACTTGAGCGCGTCGAACAGATCGCCGTCTTTTACGAGCCCGAGGAAGGTCGGCGGTTGAAGGTCGGCCGACTCGCACTCAAGCAGCGCCAGATCCTGTTCGAGTACGACGCGGCCTTCATCGCTTCGAAGCTGGAGTTGTCTCCGTTCAAGCTGCGACTGGCGTCAGGAGTCCTAGTGGGGGAGCCCGCTGTTCTCGACGGACTGATGGGGCTCTTTGACGACAGCCTGCCTGATGGCTGGGGCCGCCTGCTCATTGACCGGCGCGCGGCAGAGCTCGGAGTCTTAGGCGGCGCACTCACCGCGTTGGATCGTCTGTCTCTCGTCGGCGCGCGTTCGATGGGGGCCCTCGTTTACGAACCCGAAAGGGCCATCGAAGATCCGACCTTGGTGAAATTGGCAGACCTCGAGAAGGAAGCCGAAGCCGTTCTGCGGAGCGCGGAAGGTGTAGACCTCGAGAGGCTAATCGCCATAGGGGGCTCGCCAAAGGGAGCACGGCCCAAGGCACTGATTCAGTTCGCTCCAAATGGAGAGACGCACTCCGGAGCAAAGAGAATCCTTCCGGGCTTCACCGCCTGGCTCGTGAAGTTCCCTTCCCGTGAAGACGATCGGTACTCCGCACCGCTGGAGCAAGCGTACTTTCTGATGGCGAGGGCTGCTGGCCTCGAGGTTCCGCGGACCCAGCTGATTGGCCAGACCAAGCGAAGTCCTGGCTACTTCGCCATTGAACGATTTGACCGCAATGGAACCACGAAGATCCACGCGCATACGCTGGGGGGATTGCTCAATTTGTCGCACGGGTACCCAGCGCTCGACTACCGGGATCTGCTCAGGGTGACGCGCGAACTCACTCGGAATGAAGCAGCCGTCGCGCAGATGTTTCGCCGCGCCTGCTTCAACGTCTTCGCGCACAACCGGGACGACCACAGTCGAAACTTCGCTTTCTTGATGAGCGAGCAGGGTGCTTGGAGGCCCAGCCCGGCATACGACCTGACATTCTCGATGGGACCCGGAGGCGAGCACACGATGCTCATCGAAGGAGAGGGCCGCCATCCGGGTAGCCGACAACTGGCCGAGCTCGGGTCGCAGATCGGCATGAAGCGCAGCTCGAAGATCATCGACGAGGTCCGCGCATCGGTACGCAAGTTCGAGCTGTACGCCGACGAAGCTGGCGTGCCTCGGAAACTCCGTCAGGCGACTGCCAAAGCCCTCGGCAGACTGGAGTGATGAGCGGCACGCGGCCCATTCGAGCTCGGCGTCGGTCTTGGCGTAGACCGAGGCCCAGTGCTCGCCTTGTTCCGACGAAAGACCCGGATGTAACTCGAGACATCCAAGCAACCCCCGGTTGATCTTCGCAACGTGGCGAGGTCGCCTCGATGCGGCAGACCAAGGGGTGGCGCCGCCTCACAAAGCCCAGTCCCACCTACATCCCCGCTTCAATCTTCCTCGACGTATTTTAGCGGGCCCGACTCAGCGCATCGAAAGGATACGGTGTGGCCCGTGTTTCGGCGCGGAGCCTTCGGAAAAAATCGTTCATGATTGCGGCGACCGGGTCGTGTCGCTGGACGATTGAGGCTCCCGCGGAGGCGCTGGCGACGAAATTGACGAGCTTGGTCACCACGTAGTGGCGGTCGAAGTCGCGGTGGTGATTGTGAAACCGCGACTCGGCGGGCGTGAGGGTGAAGTCGGTACTGAGCGCCTGGCCGAAGTCCGAGAGGTACAAGCGCTGCCCATCGGTGAGGATGTTCTCGAAGTGGGCGTCGAAGTGAACGAGCCCGCGTGCGCCGATGAAGGACGTCACCTCGAGCAGATTGTGCTCCACCATTCTCAACGCGGCTTCGCTGGCGCCGTCAGAGGCCAGCTGTGCGGTGAGCCAGCCGCGCAGGTTGTGCGGGAAGTGTTCGAGGAACAGAACGACACTCGCTGACGCCCGTTCGCACTGCGTGAGGCGCTCTCTGATGGCGTGCGAGCCATCCCAGGCGACGACTTGGCGCTCGACGTCTTCTTCCCAGGCGGGTGATGGCGACGTGGCGCGCGGCATCACGCGCCAATGGTAGAGCAAAGGGAAGTTTGCGCACGCCCCCGATTGCACCCACCCCGTCGTCATCACGTGAGAGGCAAGCTCGCGCCAGACGCCGAAGCCCGCCGAGCTCACGCCGTACTGGTAGTGCGTCGGCAAGGAGAACAGGTTGGCCGTCGAATGCAGATTGTTCGGTTGCCGCTCGAGGTCCGTGAGGCGAACCGTCTTGACGAAAACGGGAACGCCGCCGACGTTTATCGTTGCCACCGTGCCTCCGATGCCGACTCCGACTGGTGTCGCGCCCGAGAGCGCCGCCGCGAGCAGCGAATCGCTCATGGTTGCGAGCACGTGTGCGGTGCGGCTGTGCCTGTCACTGCGGCTCATCAGAAAATGGATTCTAACCCGTGAAGCGGCGGGGCTTCGCGCACTCAACGCGACGATTCACAATGGCCAGGTGACGAGGAACCGCGCGCTCGTCTCGAATGGGTTGCTGCTGAGCGCAGGCTCGGTGTGGTTCTGGTGGCCAGGCGAAGCCACCGCGGTCGCGTCGAACGCCAGGAAACTTCCAGCGGCAGACAGCCAGACGGCGCTGGGCGTTCAGTGACGTCACCGCTGTGGGGGCGAACCCCCTGCCAGTTCTTTGTCCGTCGTCGCCGCTGACACCCACGGCAGGACGCGCAGACGGCTTGTCGTTTGGTCTGCCAGGACCCCGCCAGGACCCCGCTTGCCGCGCGCGCTTAGATGACCTAGGCAGCCGTCCCTTTCAGGGGGAGTGCGCATGCGGTCGTCTTCGATGATTCGACTCGGGGCTTTGTTGATTGGATCGGTGTTGGTCGGCTGTGGAGCCGCTCCGGCGATGTTCTTCGACGCCGATTTGGTTGACGGCGAGAAGATCGTCTCTGGACCTCGGCCTGATGCGGGGACGATCTTGATGCCGGTTGACGACGGTGGCGTCGGCGCCGGTGGTGCTGGCGGTGGCGGAGTCGGTGGTGGAGTCGGTGGTGGAG
>JANOHG010001308.1:0-4203 GCA_031406375.1 Archangiaceae bacterium
TCGCTATCGGTGGCCGGGTGATCAAGACCGGCAGCAGCGTCGCAGAAGTCGACCTTTGGGAAGGTCGTCACTCGATCACCGTGCGCAACGACGAGATGCACAAACTGATCACTCGAATCGTCGAAGTGCGGGGCGCTGAGACGACTGAGCTGAGAGTCAATCTTCTCACTGACGAACGGTGAGCTTCAGCACCGCTTCCGCGACCCGCCGGGCGGCGCCGGCCGGCCCAAGCATCGCGCGCACTTCAGCGAGGCCTTCGAGCAGGCGAGTCCGCGCGGGGCCGTTCCAAAGCGGCTCGAGCGCAGCGACGATCGCGTCCGGGTTGGCGTCGCCCTGCAGCAACTCGGGGACGACGCGGCGATTTGCGAGCAAGTTTACCAAACAGACGAAGGGGATCTTCAGCATCGCCCGCCCCACCGCATAGGTGACAGGTGAGACCCGGTAGACTGCGACGAGAGGGCGCCCCATCAACGCGGCCTCGAGAGTCGCAGTTCCAGATGCGACGACCGCCACGTCGCAAGCTCCGACGACCTCGGGGGCCTGGCCCTCGATGAAAATTGGAGTGACGCCGCTGCGCTCGAAGGGTGTGCTCACCAACGCACGCGCAAGTCCTGATGCGACTGGCACCACCACCTGCAATCCGGGATGCAGGTGGCCCTCGCGCTTAGCAACCTCTACGAGCGTGGGCAGCAGCCGAGTCAATTCCGAACGGCGGCTGCCCGGCAGCAAGGCCAGCGTTGGCGCGTTAAGAGGCAGTCCCAGTTGCTTGCGAAAGGCGTGTTGCGATTGCGAGGGCGGCATCTGCTCGACCACTGGGTTTCCAACGTAAGTCGCGCGAACTGCGCGATCGCGGAAGAACTTTTCCTCGAACGGCAGGATGCACAGCAGCTGATCAACCCGTTCGCGAAGTTGCGTCACTCGGCTCTCACGCCACGCCCACGCCATCGGCGCGACGTACCAGGCGATCGGAACACCGAGCTTCTTGAGTCTGCTCGCTAGGCGAAGGTTGAAGTCAGGAACATCGACCAGAAGCGCAGCCACTGGGCGCCGCTCGGTTGCAACCCGGGCGAGATCGCCGAGTACGCGCCAGATTCGCGGCACCTTCGGCAGCACCTCGACGATCCCCATCACCGAAATTTCTTCAGCTCCGTGGATGAGCTCAACCCCCAGGGCGCGAAGTTTGGGGCCTCCCATTCCAAAAAAGCGCAACGACGGATCGAGCCGCTTGAGCGCGGCGATCGCGTCCGCGGCATGTTGATCGCCGGATGCCTCGCCTGCGACCACCATCACCCACGGTTGTGCTTGTTCCAAGCCCGACGCCTACCGTCGCGCGGTCTGCATGTAAAGTTCGGCCCCATTGACCAGACTCTGGCGCCTCGGGAGGCCGCACCTCCACCTGCTCGGTTTTTCGTTCGTTTGCATGGCGATGGTGGGGATCACCACCGGCGCGTATGCGTGGCTGCTTGGACCTGCGTTGCGCTTTCTACTGACCGGTGGAAACGCCGGATTGCAGCGCCTGTTTGAATGGTGGCCTGAGGCGGCGCAGTGGCCGCGCGAGAAACTGCTTTGGTGGCTCCCCGCTTTGCTGGTGGTGATTGGCCTGGTGAAGGGTGTCGGCTACCTCGGGCAATTCTACTTTGTCGGCCTGTACGGCCAACACGTCGTCATCGATCTTCGGCGACAGCTCTTCTCGCGGTTTCTCGGGTTGTCTCCGCGGCAGTCGTCACAGCAGTTGTCGGGAGACCTACTCAGCCGCTTCACTGCCGACGTCGCCGCGGTCGAGGTCGCCGCGACTTACGCAGTTGCGGCTTGGCTGCGCGACACTTTGCAGATCGCGATTCTGGTTGCGGTCGCTTTCTCGTTGTCATGGCAGTTGGCGCTGCTGGCGCTGATCGCATTGCCAGCCGCGATCTGGCCGGCGGCGCGGTTGACAGCCTCACTAGTGCGTCGGGTGCGCGAAGCGCAATCAGGAGTCGGTGTTCTGGCGGCGCAGGTGCAGGAAGGAATCGGAGCACTGAAGACCATTCAGGTCGTCGGTGCCCAAGCCACCGAGCTTCGCCGCTTCGAGGGTCACGCGGTGGAGCTTCAGCGTTCTCTTTCTCGCGCGGCTTGGGTTCGCGCTGCTGTTCCAGGGTTGATGGAAGTGCTTGCGGCGGCTGCGATTGCGAGCACGCTCATGTTTGCGTTCGCGACCGGATCCATCGCGCCAGAATCGCTGGCGTCATTTCTGGCGGCGATCATCCTGTTGTACCAGCCTGCCAAAGACCTGGGCAGGGTGAGCCAGTTCGCTGTCGCCGCCGTCGCGGCGCTCGAGCGGCTCGACCCGGTACTTCTGCTTCCAAGGGTGGTGGAAGACGGCACGGGTGAAGCGGGCTTGAAACACTCAGTCCAACTCGACGGCGTTCGTTTTGCGTGGGGCGATCGTGGTGCGTTGAATGACGTGTCGCTTCAGCTTCCGGTAGGGCAGATGACCGCGCTGGTCGGGCAAAGCGGCAGCGGAAAGTCGACGCTCGCAGCGTTGCTGCTGCGGTTCGAAACCCCCCAGGGGGGGCGCCTGCTCCTTGACGGCATCGACGTGCGCGAGTTGTCGGTGCGCAGCGTAAGACGCCAGTTCGCGCTGGTGACGCAAGAGCCGTTGTTGTTCGCCACCACCGTCGCCGAGAACCTAAAAGTCGCGCGGCCCAATGCGACCCACGCGCAGATTGAGGCTGCGGCCACTCTGGCCGACGCTCATGAATTTATCTGCGACCTTCCTCAAGGCTACGACACCCAACTTGGCGAACGCGGTGTCGCGCTGTCCGGAGGTCAGAAGCAGCGCCTCTGCCTCGCGCGCGCACTTCTTTCGGACGCGTCGATGTTGGTCCTCGACGAAGCAACCAGTAGCCTCGACCCAGAGAGCGAGGCGCAGGTCTTGCGCGTACTCGACCAGGCGCTTCAAAACCGAACTGCCCTCGTCATCGCGCACCGGCTCTCGAGCATCGTCCGAGCGCAACGAATTTTCGTGCTCGAGGCGGGGAGCGTGGTTGAGCAGGGCACCCACCAAGAATTGCTCGAGCTAGACGGCCGCTATGCGTCGTTGTGGGCCACGCAGCAAATCACAGGGTCCCGATGATCTCGACGCCGGAAAGTGGCAGTGTGCGCCGCAACTGTCCGGCACGGCGAGCGCATCCGGCCTTTTCACCTTGCCATTCGTATCGGAAACCGGCGGTGGCACCAACTACTCGACAGGCACAAACGACCAGAATGCGTTGATGATACGATTTTGGGTGGTGAGGTTGACAATTCGGTCTTCGATGCGACCGTCAGACTTTATCTTTAGGCGGTTGTCGACCATCGTAGCGGGCCACCAGTAAGTGCCATTCAGGAATGTTATGGGTTCTGGTTTCTTATCCGAGTTGCACGTGGTGGTTCCCACAAAGTCTCCGGTCGTCGTGCCCTCCGCATAGTACGTACCTTCGCTGATCACGATCGAAGCGTCAGTACTTAGGATCGCCGAAGCAAACGTGTAGTGCTGCTCGCAATTGATCGACACAATATCGTGGCGCAGGTTTACCGTTCCCGACGTGACGCGGTACACCGATTCGGAAAGGTCGTACTTGAACGTGACATTCGCGACGGTGGTGATTACGTCCGCCGAGTTGTCAAGGTCCACCTGAGTGGTGGAGATTGTTCCACTGAGTGGAGGATTCGAGTCCACCCAAATGCTCGAGATCAAAACGGTCTTTCGGCCTGACTTGTCCTTAGCGACTGCCTCGATTGCGACCGGGTTGTTGGGTGGTCGGATGTTCGGCGCGTCGTAGCGTGCAGTGCCGACTACTGAGGACGCGACCGTGCCCGTCACTGCGCTGCCGCCTGGCCTGCCGTTGACGCCCCAGTCCTCAATCTTGAAAAAATCGGGTTCGGGAACGCAGGTGTAAACCAGTTCTGCGACCTCGTCCGTTCCCTTGCCTGTGTGGTTGCAGGTGACCACAGTGAGATCAACGGACTCTCCGGCAGCAACGCTCGCGAACGGCGGCTTGATCTGCCAACCGAGGAGCATCGACCAGTCAGAAAAGTGTGTCGACTCCACGGTGACCGTCTGCGCCTTCTCGTCACGAACGACGGTCTTGATCGCGTTCCACCGTCGCTCGCTGTCTTGATAACCGATCTTCAGCGCCAACGGTTCGCTGCCCACGATGTCGGTCTTGGAATACTTGAAGGTGA
>JANOHG010001310.1:0-1853 GCA_031406375.1 Archangiaceae bacterium
CGAAGTTCGGGTTGTTCAATGGCACGGGGCCTTCGTAGGTGTTCCAGCCGTAGTTTCGTCCAAGCTCGACGATGTTGATCTCTTCGTTCTGGCTACCGACGTCGCCGACCCACAGCGCACCCCCCATTCTGTCGAACGAGAATCGGAACGGGTTTCGGAAGCCGACCGCGTAAACCTCAGGGCAGTCGTGCGTTTGATCCGGTGCGTTGTCTCCTGTCTCACTGCAGGCGGCGTTTGGCTGCAGCGACGCATTGAGGCGGTAGGGGTTGTTGCTTGGAATGCCGTAATACGCAGTGAGCGCGTTCGAGCGCACGTCGATGCGCAGAATCTTGCCGCGCAGGTTGCGAGGACTCTGCGCGCGCGCAAAAACATCGCCTTCGCCGACCGACAGGTAGAGGTAGCCATCGGGCCCGAACAACACCTCGCCTCCATGGTGGTGGCTGGATGAGGAAGCGCGCAGCAGCAACACCTCGTTCGTCATGCTGTAGGTGAAGCCGCCGCTTCCGTTGGGAGCAGTGACGATGGTGGCCCGCTTCAGCGAGTAGTCGGCATACACCGCCGTCACGAAGTAAACGAAGTTGCGCGTCGGGTCGGTGGCAATGTCGGGATCGAACGCCAACCCAAGGAAGCCGCCTTCGCTCATCGTCAAGTCGTTGGTGAATTGGGTCGCGCGCCAGCTTGCCGCGGGTGGAGTCGACGCGTTCACGTCGCTGACTTCGAAGATTCGGCCTGACCGCAGCGCCATCACCCAGTGGTAATTCCCAGGCAGAACCTTTCCCGCGTTGTTCGGGTCTGGCTGGTTGGTCGGCATTCGCACCCGTCGCACCAGAATCGGCGAAGGGGTCGACGCGCTACCGCCAGGGCCGGTCGAGAGGTTGGGGAACATCGGCTGGGGGATGTAGTCACCCGACGGAACCACCGTCGGCCGCGGGGGTGCACGACAGCTCGGGTTCGACGTGCGCTGCTCGATTCCCCAGGGCAGCACCCCGCCGCCGCCGCCAGTTCCAGTCGAGCCGCCGCCCGTTCCAGCAGAGCCGCCGCCCGTTCCAGTCGAGCCGCCGCCCGTTCCAGCCGAGCCGCCGCCCGTTCCAGCAGCGCCGCCGCCCGTTCCAGCAGAGCCGCCGCCCGTTCCAGCCGAGCCGCCGCCTGTTCCAGCAGAGCCGCCGCCCGTTCCAGCGTCAGGGGCAGGAGTGATTGATCCCGAGCAGGACCAACAAGCAGCAGCGAGGAGCACGGCGCCGGTCGAACGGAGCATCCGGCGAAAGTACTTCAGGTCGTCGCCCAAAATCCCTGCTTCTTCACCAGATCAAACACTTCGCGGAGGATCGCCACCACTGTGTCGATGGTCGCCTCGTCAATGGTCATCGCGGGTTGGATGCGAAAGACGGGATCAAAAGAAAGACAGATGAGCCCTCTTTTCAGACATTCCTCGAACATCACTTTGCAGATCGACTTCGACAGCAGCTCTTTGGTTTCTCGGTTCTTCACCAGCTCGAGCGCCAACAGCAGCCCCTGTCCACGCACATCGCCTACAAAGGGGTAGTCCTCTAGGAAGGGCCTGAGCTTCGCGAGGAAGTACTCACCCATGCGCCGCGCGTTCTCGACCAATCCTTCCTCGTCGATTATCCGCAACGACGCCGCGGCCGCTGCCGAGGCCAGGGGGTTGCCTCCGTAGCTCGATGATGAACCCGACGGGTTTGCCCACGGTTTCGACTGCACGATGTCGTCGCGTGAAATCAACCCCGTGACCGGCAGCCCTCCACCGAACTGCTTGCCGATCGTCACGATGTCCGGCGCTACCCCGGTGTGCTCCACCCCCCAGTACTTCCCGGTGCGGCCGAACCCGGTGATCA
>JANOHG010001330.1:0-4316 GCA_031406375.1 Archangiaceae bacterium
GCGCTTCGGGCGCTGATTTCTGCAGATACCGTTGAAACATCTCTTTGGCTTGGTCGAGTTCGCCTGCGCGCCGGTAGGCCTGCGCGAGGTTGATCAAGAACTCGGGCCGGGGGACGAGCGCGTAGCCCGCGGCGAACTCGCGAATCGCGTCGTTGAAGTTTCCGAGATCGTACAGCGTCTTCCCAGCCCGAAAGTGGGTCTGCGCCCGACGCACCGGATCGCTGTCCGAAGCGGGCGCCGCGGCTGCCCCCGTCAGACTGAACACGACCAAAAGCAGGGCCAACCAGGACGACATCGCAGTGAGCCTATCACTGGCTGTGCTGATCCACTGAAGCTACCATGGGCGGTGTGCTTCGCAGCGCCCTCATTCTGCTGGCGCTTTCGGCGGCCTGTCAGCCGTTGCCCACCCGTATCGCGCTCGATCTCGAGTGTTCGCCCAGCGCCGCATTCAATCCGTTGACGGTACGCATTCGGTCGTCGGGGTTGGGGCTCGACGCCACCCGCAGCTTCGCTGGCGATGGCGGAACAGGGGTGGTGTTGCCGGATCGGCTGATGGTGCCGATCGCAGATCGCGCGGCCGAGCTGCAGATCGAAGTGGAAGGGCGCGATTCGGCTGGGAGGTTGCGCAAAGGCAGCGGGACGGTGACGAGCGTGGTGAACCAGACAGTCGGCTTGACGGTGAGCCTCTCGGTGTTCGCCGAATGTCTCAACGGAAAGCAAGACGGCGACGAGAGCGACCTCGACTGCGGTGGGACGAGGTGCCCGGCGTGTCCATTGGGCGCGCGCTGCCTCGCCGATCGCGACTGTCAGACGACCGCTTGCGCGCAACAGAGCATCTGCTCGTTCGCCAGCGGGCCGCCGTTTTGGCGCAGTGGGGCGGCCTTCAAGCCCAACCGCGGGCTCTTCGGGTCGGCGGTGGTTCCCGATGCGGGCATCTACGCCGTTGGAGGCACCAGCGATCTGAACACCGAGCTGACCCGCGTCGACATCTATGATTCCCAGCTCGAAGCCTGGAAAACTGGCCCGGCGCTTCCGGCGGGGCGTTTTGCGCATGGAGTCGGCTTCTTCGCCGGTAGGCTATGGGCGATTGCGGGCAAGCCCAACCCCACCCGTGTCGACCTTCTGGTGCCTGGCGAAGCGACATGGAGTCAGGGGCCCGCGTTGTCGGTGGGCAGATCCGAGTTTGGCTTGGCGGTTGGCAACGGGCGCCTCTACTTGGCGGGTGGCTCGTTGGGCGGAATTTTGACCGACCAGGTCGACATCCTCGATGCAGATGGCGGGTGGCGCACCGGCAGTCCGCTGGCGGTCGCACGGACGTACCCGGCGTTGGTCGCGATGTCAGACGGGAGCCTCTTCGCGGTCGGCGGCAGCAATGGCGCCGCGCTGACGATTATCGAGCGCTATCTGCCTGAGCAGAATGTGTGGACCAAGACTCCGGCGATGCCCACCGCGCGTTTCGCCGCGGCGGCGATCGAAGCGCCCGACGGTCGCTTGTGGGTCGTCGGTGGAGATCGCAACGGATCGCTGCGCACCGTCGAGGCATATTTCCCTCCACCCATCGGCAAGTGGGTCGGGCTGCCGCCGCTGCTCGAAGACCGTGCCTACTGCGCGGTGCAGAAAATCCCCGACGGAAGGCTGCTCGTCTTCGGAGGGTTCGCTTCCGGCATTCAACCGCTCAATGGCGAGCTCTACGGCCCAGCGGTGACGGTGAGCCCAACCCTCTTTCGGCCTGGCACGATGGGTGTCATCAACGGGGACAACTTCGCGGCCGACGCGGGTGTCACCGTGACGCTGTCTCCCGACAACTGGGTGCTCGGTACCGGTTCGACCGACGCGCGAGGAGCGTTGGTGAGCCCGATTTCGTTTTCGATGCCCTCGGTTCAGCCCTCAGAGTACCGGCTAACGGTCATCGACTCGCGCAGCCGGTATCCAATTGTTCTCAAGGTGGTCGTTGCCCCATGAAGCGCGACAGCCTCGGCAAGGATGTGTGGAATGAAAGCGTTTGACGATGGAAGCACCGAGGCCAGCGTTCACCACCAACGTCCCGGTGTCGACGTGCAGCGCTTCAAGTTGACGGTGGTCGAAGGCCGAGAGGCTGGGCGCACCTGGATGTCGACGCGCGACGCGTGCGCGATCGGCTCGCACCCTTCGAACGAGTTGATCCTCGACGACCCGACGGTTTCCCGGTTTCATTGCGAGCTACGGGCAGACGCGAGCGGCGCCCGGGTGAAGGATCTCGGCAGCAAGAACGGCACCGGGGTCGATGGGGTGTCGGTCGTCGAGGCGTTTCTTCGCGAAGGCAGCGCGATTCGGGTGGGCGATTCGATGCTGCGCTTCGAACTCGAGCACGCACAGAATCGACTCGAAGCGTCACGTGCCGAGAACTTCGGGACGCTGGTCGGCAAGTCGGTGGCGATGCGCACCACCTTTGCGCAGCTCGAGCGCGCGGCGCGCACGGACATCACGGTGTTGATCGAGGGCGAAACGGGAACCGGCAAAGAAGGCGCCGCGGCCGCGATTCACAGCGCGTCGACTCGCCGCGACGGGCCGCTGGTGGTGATCGACTGCAGCGCGCTGCCCGCCAATCTGCTCGAGAGCGAGCTGTTCGGCCACGAGCGCGGAGCCTTTACCGGTGCTGACGTGCAGCGCATCGGCGCTTTCGAGGAAGCCAATGGAGGCACGGTTTTCCTCGACGAAATCGGCGAGTTGGCGATCGACCTGCAGCCGAAGCTGTTGCGCGTCCTCGAGCAGCGCGAAGTGCGGCGGCTCGGCTCGAACAATCCCCTTCCAATCGACGTGCGAGTGATCGCCGCCACCAACCGGGACTTGCGCACCGAGATCAACGAAGGTGGCTTCCGCGCGGATCTCTATTTTCGGCTCGCGGTGCTGCGCATTCAAATGCCGGCGCTGCGAAACCGCCCCGAGGACTTGCCGCTGTTGGCCGAGCACCTGCTCAAGTCGCTGGGCAAGAGCGACGTCCTGCCAGCGATTTGCACCCCCGCCTTCTTCGCCACCCTCAACGGCTGCGCCTGGCCGGGCAACGTGCGCGAGCTGCGCAACCACCTCGAGCGTTGCCTGCTGTTTCAGCAGGCGCTGCCTTTCGGAACCACCCGCACCAGTTCACGCGGCCCGCTGCAGGTGGATCCAACGGTGCCATTCAGCGCAGCCAAGCAGGGCTTCATCGAAGACTTCGAGCGCCAGTACGTCGCGGCGCTGCTCAAGCTGCACCCGGCGCGCGTCGCGCAGGCGGCGCAGGCGGCGGGCGTCGATCGCGCGTACCTGTACCGGCTGATGCGCAAGTACCAGCTGAAGAGTCAGTAGTTGAGCCATCGGGTTCGAGGCCAGGGTGACGAGGTCCCTTAAGGAAACCAAGCGACAGCGACACGGGTACCAGCTCAATCGATCGGCCTGGCGTCGTCGGGCTCTTTGAACCAGTTCCTGCGTTGCAGCTCGGCCAGCACTTTCGGGTAAGCCGAATAGTCGAGGCGCGAGAACTTCTGGGCGCGGTACAGCATGTCGACGAATGGCCCGGGGCGGTTCCTCCGACTCAAAGCCCTGAGCGTGAGCAGGTAGTCCTCGCGATAGACGGTAGGGATGATGATCGTGCTTGAGCCGTGGGCGACCAGCTCGGCGTTCATCATCACACGGGCGATTCGCCCGTTCCCGTCGACGAACGGATGGACGTCCGCGACGAGGAACATGATGAACGCGGCACGCGGAAACCCAGCTGGGAGCGCGAGGTACAGCTCGAAGCCCTTCCGCAAGGTGCCCC
This sequence comes from Archangiaceae bacterium, assembly GCA_031406375.1. GTDB lineage: Bacteria > Myxococcota > Myxococcia > Myxococcales > Myxococcaceae > JAGSPQ01. The sequence goes on from JANOHG010001330.1 coordinate 3,773, forward strand.
GAACGGCATCGGGGTGAACGAAGGTCGTGTCGCCGGCGCGATTGGGACGCAGCTTGAAAACGCCGGGCTCGGCTTCGGGTCGCTGCGCCATCAGGGCTGCGTGCCGGGTGCTGAGCAATTCGATCAGCCGGTCGAAAGTGGCTGGCCGCATCCTCATCTGGTTCGGATCCGAGACCAGGCGGTGGGTTCCGAGAATGTCGTGGGCATCCTTCGGGCGCTCCTTGGGCACCTTCCTGTTGAAGACGATGTCTTCCGCCTCTTCGAGCTCGAAGAGGGTGCCCTCGATGAAGTTCGAGAAGTAGGCCTCGAAGAAGGCCTTGTTCGAAAAGTGCTCCGAGGTCGAGGTGGTCTCTCGAAGGTCGGGGAGTGCACGGCTCTGGAGTTCGGCGAACAACAGCGCAAGCCGTTCGAGGCAGGTTGCGTCGAACGGCTCGCCCATGGCGCGCGCCTGGGCGCGGGCACTGGTGAGCAGATCCGCGGGGCGACTGCTCAGCAGCGCACCCACCAACCCATCCAGCTCGCTGAACTCCTTCTTCCAACTCAG
>JANOHG010001351.1:0-1284 GCA_031406375.1 Archangiaceae bacterium
GATGCCTGCTTGGGTGGCGTGGGTAATCGACTCGACCATCTGCTCGATTGCTGAACTCTGCTGACTCGCCGAAGCCGAGATTTCTTTGCCGACCTTATTGAGCTGCCCGGTGACGTCGGCGAACCTGTGAATGCTGTCGCCCGCGCGTTCTGCCAACTGTTGCGCGCTTTGCACGCGTCGCTTCCCCTCGGTGGCGTCGCCGACCGCGCGGCTAATCGCCGATTGAATCTCGCTGATGATCACCTTCACCTGGGTGGCCGAACGGTTCGACCCATCGGCCAGACTGCGCATCTCTTGCGCCACGACCGAGAACCCTCGGCCCTGGGCGCCTGCCCGTGCGGCCTCGATGGCCGCGTTAAGCGCAAGAAGGTTCGAGCGTTCGGCGAGCAGCGCCACCGTGCTGGCGATGTCGCCAATCGCAGACGCCCGCGTCGAGAGCGCTGAGATGGCGACGCCAATGGTGGTCATCTGGTCATCGACTTCACGCATGCCCTGAGCGACTGATGCGACCGCCTCGAGGCCAGACGTCGACGCTTCCTCTGCGCGGGAACCGCTGCCCGTCAGCTCGACGGCGCGCTGGGTCGCGGCGCCGGCCTCGCGCCCCACCTCTGAAGCCGCGGCGTTCGTTTCATGAAGCGCTGAAGACTCTTCGCCCGCAGCAGCCGTTTGCATCGCCGTGACTTCTGCAAGGTGCCCGACCGCGGAATCCACCCGACGCGCGGTTTGAAGCACCAGCGTGTTGAGCTCCGTCAGTGGCTTTACGAGCCCGCGCGCCATCAGCGCCGAAGCAAGCACTGCGATCAACGCCAGACCAATCGAAAGCGCGACCACGACCCACAGTGAGTTCGCGACTTCGGCGTACGCTTCGTCGCCTGACAGCATTGCGATGAACACCCAGTTGGAGGCAATCGCCCGGCCAGCGACACTGTTCGTCCGGAAGGCTCCGGTGTTGTCGCCAATCTTCAAAGCCCCCGATGTGTGGTTGCCGATCAACCCTGCCAGCCCATCAATGCGGCGGGTGCGCCCCATTGCACTGTCGAAAAGCACCGTGCCATCAGGGCGCGCGATCACCACCTGAAAAGACCGCTGCCCTCGCTGCTTGGCGCGCTCGAGCGCGGGTTGAACCAGATCCACGATCCGCGTCCAGTCGTAAGCTGCGTCGAGAACGCCAAGTACCTTTCCGTCGACTGAAGACTTCACTGGCATCGCCAGATGGAGCACCCGACCACCGTTGACGACGACCTTGTCCCCCGCCAGCGCGGTGCCGGCGTGAAATATGTGGAA
>JANOHG010001358.1:0-6542 GCA_031406375.1 Archangiaceae bacterium
GCACCTGGGGGTTGTCCGCGGGGAGCGCCTGGGGGTCCGCGGCGGGCGCCCGGCCGTGCAGGTTCTGGCATATCACTTCGATCGCCAGCGTGCGCCGCGGGTCCGCCCCGCGCGGGCGGCCGGCCGCACGCGTCGCCTCGAGCGATCGCACCGCGAGGTCGTCGATCGCCGGCAAGTACGCGGCGAACGCGTCTCTCGTGAAGCCGTGGAGCAGCAGCGTCTTCAGCGCCGTATGCTTCGGCCCGTTGTACATGTTGATGTTCGTGCCGCCGAAGAGCTCGCGCACGTGGGTGGGGTGGCCGCCCGCGCGATCGACCTTCTCTGGATCGAGGAACATCGCCGCCGCCTCCGGCCCGGAAACGAACGCGACCTTGCGAAAGAAGACGTTCGACTTGAAGACGTCACCGTGGCGCGCGCCGCGCTCACGCAGGAAGTTCGTCATGTCCTTCGCGATGGTCAGCGTCTCACCGAGGACGGGAAGACCGAACGAGCCCGGCGGCAATGTCATGGTGGTGAATCGTACCGCGCCGTTGGTGCAGCGCCAGGTTCGAACGTGCGCTTGAAGGCGAGCTCTCCGGCGTCGCGCCCAAGTGTCGACTTCAGGCCCGGTGCCATAACCGGACATCTCGCGGGCCAGCTTCGGGTCCGACGCCTCGGCCAGCATCGTCAGCTGTGCGGCGAAGAACCGCCCGCCGAGCGTTCGCAGCGTGCCCTTGACCTTCATCTCTGGCCTCCGAAAGCGTTCTTGGCTGGCTTTTTTTTTCTCAACCCCGTGCTCCCATCAAGGAATCTCTCCAACTCATTGAGCGGTGCCCGCACCGCTCTGTCTTCGTCGTGACCTGTCATCTTCATCGACAGAAGCGGTCGCGTCAGAGCCTTAGTTCGTTACACTGCCTGCACCATGGCCAACCGCTTGTCGCAACTGCTCGTGATGTCGCTCATCGTTTCAGGTTGCGACTGCGGGCAGGGGACCCTTTCCGTCGATGCCGGAACACGCCCTGATTCTGGCGGCGGAGGCTCCTCCGGAGGCGGAAAGGGCGGCTCAGGAGGCGGCAACGGCAACGGCGGAGGCACGGGAGGATCAGCAGGTGGCGCAAGCGACGCAGGCGTCTGCGGAGTGCTGGTCGCGACGGTGCGTGACTTCAAACTGGGTCACCCTGACTTCGAACGACCCGGCGTCGGCGCTTCGGACCTTGGCATCGTACAATCGATGCTCGGTGCAGACAGGAAGCCGGTGTACGCACCGGCCAATACGAGCCCGATGACCTCCGGAAAAGCCAACTTCGATCAGTGGTACCGCAATGTCGCCAGCGTCAATCTGGCGTTCATGATTCCACTTCCGCTCGCCAATCCCAGTGCAGGCATTTTCGTCTACGACAGCGCGGCGTTCTTCCCGATCGACAATCAGGGCTTTGGCAACGAGCAGAACCCTCATAATTTCCACTTCACCACCGAGATCCACGCCACGTTTTTCTACAAAGGTGGTGAGCGCTTTACTTTTCGCGGGGACGACGATGTTTGGATTTTCATCAACAATCGCCTCGCAACGGATCTCGGTGGGCTGCACCAGGCGCTGACGGGAACCATCGATTTTGACGCGCGCGCGGCCGAGCTGGGAATCGCGCCCGGAAACACGTACTCGTTTGACGCTTTTCACGCAGAAAGACACACCATCGAATCCAATTTCAGAATCGAGACATCGATTTCTTGTTTCGTGCCGGTGATGATCAACTGAAGCGTGCGCCCACCCGTTGGCTTCGCAACCGCACCGCGATTGCGATTACCCAACTGAGGAAGAGTACGGTGGCGATGCGGTGACTCGCGGGAAGAATGATGGTTGCTGCGGTCTGGTTGATCAGCTGATTTGAATATAGTGAAAACCCAACCATCAGCGAAATCAGGGTGATTCCGCCCAGCCAGGCAAGCCGCCGGGTGGCGTTACCCCGCGCAAACGCAATCAGGGAAATGATGCCTGCGGCAAACGCCGGAACGCCTCCGGCGAATATTGCCGCGGCGTGCAAGCGATAGGACACAGTGGGTGGCGTAAATGGAACGGTGAACAGCCCAATCGTAGACAAGACTCCGCAGATTCGAATCGCAACTGCGAATCTCGGCTGAGCGAAGAGGTAGGGAATCGACCACCAGGTGACTGCGAGGCCGAGCGCAAGAACTGTCATCGCACCCATCATCGCCAGCGAACCGACCCGGTTTGGTTGGCCGTTGATGGCAATCGGTGCCAGCAGGTCGCACAGAAAGTTGCGCAACAGATCGTGGCGATTCGCTCGAAGGTCGAGCCAGCTTCCGCCGGGGTAGCTTGCCATCGAGATCGCGACCAGCGCGACGAAAGCCAAGACCAAAGCCAGAATCGCATTGGCGCAAACGACGTCTCGACTGCGTGGCGCAGTCATCGCGGGTTTCCTCTGGTGCAGGGTCGAACGCGCATTCGCGTCAGACCCTGCGCCCAGTTCGGTGTGTGGCGTGTGGCCGAGGCTACCCGCCGTCTGGGCGACCTGCATCCACTTGCCCTGCATCTACAGGGTGGAGCTGGTCGCAGGGGTTGGCTTTGCCGCCATCCGTCGGTTGGTTGGAATCGCACTGGGGGGGAGCTCCGTAGCAGGCCATCAGAGTGACTGCTGCCACCCCAGCGCCCATCACCGCCAAGAACCCGCTGAACACCCGGCCGCGCGGGGCCGGAATTCCGCAGACTGAGCAGTTTGGGCAAGCAGAAGCGGCAGATGGAACAAATCCTTCACACGCGTTGCAGCGTTTCATGGGTTTCCTCGAGTGCAGGTGTGGTCCAGGCCACTACAAAGGTCGAGCCACGGCCAACACTGGGCAGCCCTTGACCGAGACCGTTCAAGTCACGACGTCGTTGTCATGTCGGTGACACTCACATTCCCTGCGTCGAACCGCCCTTGCCCAGCCGCGTCAAGAACGCGCGGAAGTACACCGCAGCACTCCACACCGAGAACGCAGTCGACATGTAGATAAGCGTCCTGCCAACGAGATTGAAGTCAACCTTGGCCTCGAAGAGGAGAAAGTTCATCTGGTGCACGTAGTGGATGCAGAGGGCGACGATTCCGACCAGTTGCAGTGAAGTCTTCCACTTTCCTTCCTGTCCAGCCTGAATCACCATCCCTTCGCTCGCAGCGATCTGCCGAAGGCCTGAGACGATCAGCTCGCGGCCGAGGAGCACGATCACCACCCACGCAGGAACGCGTCCCAATCGGGTCATCATCACCAGCGCCGCCATCACGATCAGCTTGTCGGCCAGAGGGTCCATCAGCTTGCCAACCACGGTGATCATGTTCCAGCGTCGCGCAAGGAAGCCATCGATGACGTCAGTGACCGCTGCGACGGTGAACAACGCCGCCGCCAGCAGCGAATAGAAAGGGTCGGCGTCGTAGGTGAACCAGACGAAGAGCGGGATCACCGCGATGCGCGCCAGCGTCAGCATGTTCGGCAGGTTCCAGAACTGTTCGAGCAGCACCGACGGTTTCCGGTTTGCTTTGCGGTGCGCGCGCTCGTCTTTCTTGCGCAGCTTCGCCTCTTGTTTCAGCCGTCGCTTTGTTGCTCGGTCCACTTGCGCGCGCTTCTAGCCCGCATTCCTCATCGGTGTCTCGGCGCTCAGCTGGATCCGCTGGTGGCGAACGCTCAAAGTGCACGCCCCAAGAACCGCACGATTTTCGCCGCCAGGCGATGGCTTCAATCAAGATGCGCGACGCGTTTGCGAAGCAGTTGGTTGCTCCCAAAATCAACGAAGCATATGACGCGCTGCGTCTTCAGCGGACATCACCAAGGAGCTTCGGATGCCCACAATCGGCCGCAGGGTAGCAATCGTCAGGGGCCTTCGAACGCCCTTCGTAAAGGCGGGGACCCTGTTCGGAGAGCTGACGGCGCTCGATCTGGGTCGCCTCGTGGTCCAAGAACTGATCCAACGCTCGGAGATCGACCCTCTCGAAATTGACCAGCTCGTCTTCGGTCAGGTGATTCCGACTCTGACGGCGACCAGCATCGCCCGCGAAGTGGTGCTTGCCGCTGGGTTGCCACGTCGCATCGATGCCCATACGGCGTCACGCGCCTGCGCGACCAGCGTGCAAGCGCTGGTTGACGCGGCGAACTCGATCGCTGCTGGCACGTCGGAGGTTGCGATTGTGGGCGGCACCGAGTCGATGTCGGACCCGCCGCTTTTCGCCAGCCGCCCCCTGGCTCAAGCGCTTGTGCAAGCTTCGCGCGCACGCAGCTTCCCCGAGAAGGTGAAGCCGTTTCAAAGGCTGAAGCCCAAAGATCTGCTGCCGGTGCCGCCCGCGATCGCCGAGTACTCGACTGGGGTGACAATGGGTGAATCGGCCGAGCGGATGGCGAAAGAGAATGGCATCTCGCGCCACCTGCAGGACGAGCTGTCGCACCTTTCGCACCAGAACGCCGCGACCGCATGGAGAGAACGCCGCTTCAACGCCGAGGTGATGCATGTACCCGTGCCGCCTGCGTTCAACCAGGTCGCGGCAAAGGACAACATCGTGCGTGACGACACGTCGATAGAAGCGCTTGGCCAGCTGCGCCCAGTGTTTGATCGAAAGTACGGCTCGGTGACGGCCGGCAACAGCTCGCCCCTTACCGATGGTGCTGCCGCGATGCTGGTGATGAGCGAAGACAAAGCCAAGAGCCTCAAGCTCGAAGTGCTCGGCTTCTTGCGCTCGTACGCGTTTGCCGCCACCGATCCTTCCGAGCAGCTGCTGCAAGGACCTGCGTACGCCGCGCCGATTGCGCTCGACCGCGCGGGGATGAAGTTGTCGGACTTCGATTTGATCGACATGCATGAGGCGTTTGCTGCCCAGGTTGCAAGCAACCTGCAGGCATTTGCCTCGAAAGAGTTCGCCTCGAAGCTGGGGCGATCGGCGCCGCTGGGTGAGGTTGATCGCAGCAAGCTCAACGTCAACGGTGGCAGCATCGCGCTTGGGCATCCGTTCGCCGCTACCGGCGCGCGAATCATTACCCAAACGCTCAATGAGCTGGCTCGCCGAAACAAGTCCACGGCGCTATGCACGGTCTGCGCGGCGGGTGGCCTTGGCGCCGCTGTCGTCCTCGAGCGCGACTAAGCCCAAAGACGTTCGCGGGCCGCCCATCAATAAGGAGTGAATCATGTTCCGAACCAAACACTTCAGCCTCGAAACGAAGGACGCAGTCGCGATCATCACCATCGACGCTGAGAACGAGTCGGTGAACACCCTGTCGCCCGAGACTGGCGAGCAGTTCGAGCAATTGCTGACCCGGGTTGCTGGCGACGCAAGCGCAAAAGCGGTCGTCTTCATCTCAGGAAAAAAGGACGCCTTCATCGCAGGAGAGAAGATCGAATTTCTTCAGTCGCTCAAGACGCAAGTCGATGCGACGCAGGCAAGTCGTCGCGCGCAGGCTGGGTTTGATCGTCTCGACGCGTTCGAAAAGCCGGTGGTCGCCGCGATTCATGGCGCCGCGCTGGGTGGCGGACTCGAGTGGGTGCTGGCGTGTGACTACCGCATCGTCACCGACAGCCCGAAGACGCTGCTCGGCTTTCCAGAAGTACAGCTGGGACTGCTGCCCGGCGCCGGCGGCACCCAGCGCGCACCGAAGTTGATTGGCGCTCAGGCGGCGCTCGATTTGATTCTCACTGGCCGAAACCTCAAGCCGCGCAAAGCGGTGAAGCTCGGCCTCGCCGACGAGATGGTGCCAGCGCCTATCCTGCTCGAGATTGCGAAGAAGCGCGCTCTCGAGCTGGCGGCGGGAACCCTCAAGCCCGATCGCAGTCGGGGCCTCGGTTTTCGGGGAGTTGGCAAAGGAAAAGGCCTGGCCGAGATCCTGCGCGGCCTCGCCGACAAAGAGGCGTGGGCCGAGTTCGCGCTCGAAGAAAATCCCTTAGGCCGCAAGTTGCTCTTCGATCAGGCTCGCAAGCAGCTGCTGAAAAAGACCCACGGTCGGTACCCGGCGCCGGAAAAGGCGCTCGAGGTGGTCCGTGCTGGAATGGAAGATGGGGACAAAGCGGGCCTGGAAGCCGAAGCGGCGGGGTTTGGAGAACTGGTCGTCAGCGACGTCAGTCATCGCCTGGTCGAGATTTTCCTCACCACCACTGCGCTGAAGAAAGACAACGGCACCCGCGATCCGAAGGCGAAGCCGCGCGAAGTAAGAAAGCTCGGCATTCTCGGGGGTGGGCTGATGGGCGCGGGCATCGCGTACGTCGCCACCGCGCTCGAGAATGTTCCGGTGCGAATCAAGGACAAGGATGACGAAGGAATCGCCCGCGCGTTGAAGCACGTTCAGAGCCTCTATGATGAACGGGTCAAGAAGAAGTCACTGACCTGGCGTGACGCCGCGCAGAAGATGGCGATGGTCAGCGCGACCACCGACTACACAGGCTTCAAGCACGTCGATGTGGTGATTGAGGCGGTGTTCGAGGATCTCAACCTCAAGCAACAGTGCGTGCGGGATGTCGAAAAGGCCGGCCGCGCCGATGTGATTTTCGCATCGAACACCTCGAGCCTCCCGATCACGAAAATCGCCGAGGCAAG
>JANOHG010001361.1:0-1977 GCA_031406375.1 Archangiaceae bacterium
GGAGCGGTAGTCGTGACGCTGCTCACCGCGCTCCCGTTCACCCGGCTCGGCTCGGAGTTCATGCCTCCGCTCTACGAAGGCGACCTGCTCTTCATGCCCATCACCGTGCCTTCGATTCCCATCGAGCAAGCGCGGACGCTGTTGCGCTGGCAGGACGCACGGATTCGCGAAGTACCCGAGGTCGAGCAGGTGTTCGGAAAAGCTGGCCGGGCAGAGAGCGCGCTCGACCCTGCCCCACTGTCGATGTTCGAGACAGGGGTTCGGCTGAAGCCGCGGGCGCAGTGGCGCAAGGGGATGACGATTGAGCGGATCACCGCAGAGCTGGCCGAAAAGGTCGCCAGCCCCGGCATCCAGGGTTCGTGGACGATGCCAATCAAGGCGCGAATCGACATGTTGTCGACCGGCATCCGCACTCCGATTGGCGTCAAGGTGTTCGGCAAAGACCTGGCCACCATCTCCGAGGTGAACGACCAGCTCGAGAGGGTCTTGCGTACCGTGCCCGGCACTCGCAGCGTCTATGCCGAGCGAGAGCTGGGCGGGTTCTTCCTCGACATCACTCCTGACCGTGAGGCCATCTCCCGCTACGGGGTGACGGTGCGTGACGTACTCGACGTGGTGGAGAGCGTCATCGGCGGGATGGACATCGCCACCACCTACGAAGGGCGCGAGCGGTACCGGGTCAACGTGCGGTACCCGCGTGAGCTGCGCGACAACCTCGACTCGGTGGGGCGGATTCTCGTTCCCGTGCGGGCGACGCCCGGGCGCCGGTTACCGGTCTCACGGGGCGGCGCGGTCGCTGAAGACTCGGAGCCGATGTCTGCAAGCGGCTCGGGAATGGGCTCGGCAATGGGGGCGTCAACGCGCGCCTCAACGAGCGACGACGGCGAGGAAATGGGTGGCGGGCCGATGGGCAGCAGCGCGACGCCGATGGCGGGTGCCCGCGCGTGGGTGCCGCTGTCAAACCTGGCCCGCATCGAGACGGTGATGGGGCCGCCGATGATTAAGAGCGAGATGGGCTCACTGACGGGGTGGGTCTACGTGGACCTCGAGGGACGCGACGTCGGTGGGTACGTCGACGACGCCAAGGCCGCGGTGGAGCGCGAGGTGAAGCTCCCGGCCGGGTACTCGCTGAAGTGGACGGGACAGTACGAGTTGCTCGAGCGGGTGCGGGCGCGGCTGGCGTTCGTGTTGCCGCTCACCCTCGCGCTGGTCTTCTTCATCCTCTACCTCAACTTTCGCGGCGTCACCCAGACGTTGCTGGTGATGACCGGAGTGCCCTTCGCCGCAGTAGGCGCCGTCTGGACGCTGTACCTGATGCAGTTCAACACCTCGGTCGCCGTCTGGGTGGGGATGATTGCCTTGCTCGGAGTCGCGGCTGAGACGGCGAGCGTGATGGTCATCTACCTCGACGAAGCGTGGACTGCAGGGCGCGCTGCGGGAACCATCACCACCGTTCCGAACCTGATCGACGCGGCGGTGGACGCCGGCACGATGCGGGTGCGGCCTCTGCTGATGACCGTTGCCACCAACATCTTTGGTCTGTTGCCCGTACTCTTCGACACCGGCGTCGGCTCGGACGTCGCGAAGCGAATCGCCGCGCCGATGTGGGGCGGGCTGGTGTCGCTGACCATCCTCACGCTGCTCATCATCCCCGCGGTCTACGTCGTGTGGCGGGCATTCCAGCTCCGCCATGTTGAAAGGAGAGCACCATCATGAAGGCAAGAACCCTGACGTTGCTGATTGCTTTACCTGCGTTGAGCTGCGCGACAACCCCGGGCGCACGCCCGCACGAGATGAGCACCGCACAACATGAGGCGGCAGCGAAGCAAGAGGACACAACCGCCTCGGGTCACGCAGCCCAGTACGATTCTACGGCTACGGTCACCAGAGAAAGGTGTGGGCCTCGAGCCGGAGCCGCCAGTCGCGCAGACATCACGCTCGACCCATGTTGGACCTCATTCTCGAATCCTACCGACG
>JANOHG010001363.1:0-1677 GCA_031406375.1 Archangiaceae bacterium
GTGGTGCCATCCGATCCCGTGCGCATCGCCCTAGGCAGGCCGAACGAACCATGACCCACACGGAGATTGACCACACCCTGCACGCACGCAGCGGGAAGGTGCTCGAGCTTTCGCGGTGCGCGCTGGTTGTGCTCAGCGGGGAGCAGCGGGGGCAGGAACGCACCATCGAGACCGACCTTTTCCGAATAGGCAAGAGCGAAGGCAGCGACCTGATTCTGACCGACGACACGGTCAGCCGCCTGCACTGTGAAATTGTGCGTGATGCCAAGGGCTACCTGGTGCGCGACCTCGGCTCGACGAACGGCACGATGTTGGATGGGGCTGAGGTCAAAGAGGCCTACCTCAGGCCGGGAGCCGTGCTCGCAGTCGGCAAGATCGAGCTGCGGCTCCGCCCGTTTGCAGAGCGCATCGAGCTTCTGCCCAGCGAGAGCGACACCTTCGGCGAGGTCGTGGGCCGGTCCCTGCGCATGCGCGAGATTTTCGGCCTTTGTGAGCGACTCGCGCCAACCGATGCGAGCGTGCTGCTCGGCGGGGAAACGGGCACAGGCAAGGATGTGCTGGCCCGCGCCATTCACCAACACAGCCTGCGCAAGAAAGCCCCCCTCATCGTGGTGGACTGCGGTGCGGTGGTGGGGACGCTGATCGAAAGCGAGCTGTTCGGCCACGAAAAGGGGGCGTTCACGGGCGCCGCCCAGCAGCGGTCGGGCGCGTTCGAGCTGGCCCACGGGGGCACGATCTTTCTCGACGAGGTCGGTGAGCTGCCGCTCGACCTGCAGCCAAAGCTGCTGCGCGTGCTCGAGACACGAACGTTTCGACGCGTGGGCGGTAACAAGGAAATCAAGGTCGACATCCGCGTGATCGCAGCAAGCAAGCGCAACTTGCGGCTCGAGGTCGAACGCGGGAAATTCCGCGAGGACTTGTACTTTCGACTCGCGGTGGTCACCCTCGATCTTCCGCCGTTGCGCGAGCACCGCGAGGACATCCCTGCGATCGCCCAGAACCTGCTCACTCGGATCGACGACCGCAACGCGGCAACCCTTCCACCCCTCACCCTGAGCGCTGATGTCCTCGAGGCCGTCAGCAGCCACGACTGGCCGGGAAACGTGCGCGAGCTGCGCAACGTGCTCGAGCGGGCGGCCTACCTGAGCAGAGCCCAGGGCATGACCACCCTTTCCTTGAGTGCGCTACCCGTTGGCCCGCGCTCGGGTAACGAGCCCCCGCGAAAAGACGGCGCCGCGTTCGTGGCGGGTGAGAGCTACCGGAACACCCGCGCACGCTTCGAAGACAGCTTCGAGCGAGAGTACGTGACCTGGTTGCTCGAAAGGCACGAAGGTAACATCTCGGCAGCCGCGCGTGAGGCGGACATGGACCGCAAGTATCTGCACAAGCTAGCGCGAAAGCACAACATCAAAGAATGAGGTGGCGCGGCGACGAAAGAGCGTCGTCGCTATCGGCCGGCGTCGTCGCGACTTCGTGAATAATGCGGGCTAGACTGCGGGCGCTTTGACTGAGCCCGAACCGACCTCGTCTTCGTCTAAACCCGTCGCGACCGGCGTCCTCGCAAAGGGGGTGACCCGCCCAGCTGCCGCACCGCGCAAGCTAGGCCTGGGCATCGCACTATTGCTGATCGGGTCGCTCGCGGCCTTGTTCATGATGAGCCTTGAGACCCAACTGCCC
>JANOHG010001372.1:0-5848 GCA_031406375.1 Archangiaceae bacterium
GAAAGAAACTTACCCAGCACGATTTGCCAGTCGCGCACCGGTGAGCTGTAGAGCAATTGCAGGGTGCCCGTCTGTCGTTCCTCGGCGAGCAGCCGCATCGAGAGGAACAGCGCGCACAGCATCGTGAAGCCGCTGGAATAGAAGAAGAAGTCGCCGAGGACTTCTGAACTGCGCTTGGCGGTGCCGGCCATCGCAAAGGCGTTGAAGCAGAGCCCGTCGACGAACAACATCACCGAGATGATGACGTAGCCGCTCATCGTGCGCATGTACGCAGCGAGCTCGCGCCGTGCAATCAACAGAACGGTGTTCATGACGCTTTGCCTCCCGTGAGCTTCATGAAGATGTTTTCGAGCCGCCCCTGCGCCCTGTCGATTCGCAGCACGTCGATGTTCGCGGCGACCAGAGCCTTGACCAGCGCAGGCCGCAGCTCAGCCGGAGCGTCGATGCGCAACGAGGCCAACTCGCCATCCAGCCGCAACAATTGAACGCCGGTGACGCCGGGAACGCTCTGAAGGGTGTCGAGGGCCGCCTGGGAGCTGCCTCGCACTTCCACCTCAACCGCGCCGCCGCCGCCGAGATTGCGGGCGAGCTGATCTTCGGTGCCCTGCGCGACGATTTCTCCACCTTGAATCACCAACAGGCGATCGCACACCTGTGAGATTTCCGAGAGGATGTGGCTCGACACCAACACAGTGTGCTCACCCTTGAGCTGGCGAATCAGGTTTCGCATTTCGACGATCTGCACCGGGTCGAGCCCGCCTGTCGGCTCGTCGAGAATCAGCAGCTTCGGCTTGTGGACCAACGCCTGAGCGACTCCGACCCGCTGGCGGTAACCGTGGCTCAGCGAAGAAATCGGCTGTTCGTCCATCGCCTCAAGTGAGGTCTTCTTTTCGGCATCAAGCACGTGACTGCGGGCGCTCGAAGCCGAAACCCCCCGCAGACGTGCAACGAACTCGAGGTACCCTCCGACCGTCATCTCGTCATACAGCGGTGGGACGTCAGGCAGAAAGCCGATGCGCTTGCGAATCTCGTGCGGCTGAGCGCCGACATCGAAACCATCGATGCTGACCCGGCCGGCCGTCGGTAACAACACGCAGCCCAGCACCTTGAGCGTCGTGCTTTTTCCTGCGCCGTTGAGGCCGAGGAAACCAATCACCTCTCCTCGTTCGATGTTGAACGACAGGTCGCGAATGGCCGCGTGTTCCCCGTAGTACTTGGTGAGCCCCTCGACGTGGATCATTGGGTGGCTTCCATTGGAAATGCGGGTGGCTGTCAAGCCTTCTTAGGCCTGCGTTTGACGACCCGGCGCCGCTTGGGCTTGGCCTTGGCCTTGGCCTGGCGCTTCTTCTTGGCGGGACTCGCACCGATGAATGCGTTGAGCAGCTCAACGCCATCGCGCGCCACCAACGGTGCTTTGTGCCTGCGCCACTTCTTCAACCACAACGCCAGCGCCTGCGCGTCTTCGAATGGCATCCCGCTGCCGCGGTTTACCGACCACCCCTGTTTTTCCGCCGAGAACCGCAGTTCGCGCATCACGACGCCCTGGTGGAAACAGAACAACCACACCTGGTCGATCGGCGTTTGCATCGCGCACCAGACCGAGCTGGTCAAGAAGCGCTGCGACAGCTCTTGCGCGTCGGACTTCCACTCGGCGCCGAAGACCTCGATCCACCCCCGATGCTTTCGAACCCGAGAGCCCGACCTCATCAGCTCGGCGCTGGCTTGAGAACTCGCTGGAAGCACAAGCACCCTGTATTCAGAGGACATCGGGTCATCTTGCCGCAGCTGCCGGGTTGAGTACGGGTTGGTGTGTCCGTATTTGTGTTCCGTGCGAGATGACCATCGAAGCACCCAGTGCCGACACGCCGAACTGCGCGCGCAAGCATCTGGAGGTAAGAGGGTCGCGTGACCGTCGATCGCGCAGTTGAGATACTTAAGGCCGGAGGGCTCGTCGCTCTTCCGACCGAGACCGTCTATGGGCTCGCGGCCGACGCCGAGAATGAACTCGCCGTGCGGCGAATCTTCGCGGTCAAGGGGCGCCCATCGTCTCATCCGCTGATAGTTCACCTCGGCGCGGTTGCTCAGTTGTCGCAGTGGGCGAGAGCGATTCCGAAGGCGGCACAGCAACTCGCCGCCGCTTTCTGGCCTGGCCCGTTGACGCTCGTGTTGCCGCGCAGCGCGCGTGCTTCAGACTTCATCACCGGTGGGCAGGACACCGTCGCGCTGCGGGTACCCAATCATCGGCTTGCGCTCGCAGTACTGCGTGGATTTGGCGGAGGTCTCGCCGCGCCGAGCGCGAATAGGTTTGGGCACCTCAGCCCGACCACCGCCGAGCACGTCTTTAGCGAGCTTGGAAACGAAGTCGATCTGATTTTCGACGGAGGCGCCTGTGAGATTGGCGTCGAGTCGACCATCGTCGACTTGAGCTCGGGAACACCGCGGCTGCTGCGCCCGGGCGGTGTGCCACGCGAGCACATCGAGGCATTGCTCGGCATCACGCTCGCGCCGCCGCTTGCCAACGTCCGCGCACCTGGGATGCTCGCGTCCCACTACGCGCCCCGCGCCGGGCTCGTCCTCACCACGCAGGACAAGCTCGCCGACGAGGCCGCGGCGCGTGACCTCTGGGGCGCCTCGGTGGCGGTCTTGTCGGCCCGTGCGCCGGCCCTGCCGCCGAACGTCCAGCACTTTTCTTTGTCGGAAGATCCTGCAGAAGCCGCGCGCGAGCTTTACGCAACGCTGCGACGAATCGACGAAGCAGGCTTCGACGTCATCGTCGCCGTACTGCCCAAAGAGGCAGGGCTGGGTTTGGCAGTCAGAGATCGCCTCACGCGCGCAGCAGCGCCGCGCACGCCAACCGTTTCAGTGAAGTGAATTGGGCTGCACCAGCGCAAACTCACCAATCTTCCCTTCGAACCCCTTTCCGTCGGGCCGCGAGAAAAAGTAGCTGCCGCGCATCGTGCCGAACGGGGTCTTCAACATCGCCCAGCTCGTGTATTCGAACGACTCCCCAGGAGCGAGCTTGGGCTGCTTTCCAACCACTCCCTCACCGTGCACTTCCTCGACCCGCCCATCGCCGTCAGTGATGACCCAGAAACGACTCTTCAGCTGCGCAGTTTCACTGCCAACATTCGAGATGGTGACTGTGTAGGTAAAGGCGAACTGATTTTGCTCTGGCTCGCTGCGCTCTGACCAGTAGCTGGGCTTGATGCGGATCCGAATTCCGTCGGTGGTGGTGTCAGACAAATCCTACTCCTTGAGGACGGGGTCGTTCACCGGCGTCAGCTGACTGCCTGGCATGTGTTCCTTCCTCGGTGGGCGCAGAATCGACCAGACGATCGACACCGTCAGCACCAATGCGATGAAGCCTAAACTGCCGATAATTACCAGCGCTTCGTGTGCATGCGCCCATTCATGGAAATACGTCTCGAGGATCAGCTTCAAACCGACGAAGCCGAGGATCAGACCCAACCCCACCTTGAGGTAGTGGAATGAATCCATCAGCTTCGAGACGACGAAGAACAGCGATCGCAAACCCATCACCGCGCACGCATTGGCGGTGAAAATGATGAAGGCATCCTGACTGATGCCCAGCGCCGCGGGAATCGAATCGAGGGCGAACAGCACGTCACTCGTCTCGACCACCAACAGCACCAGGAAAAGCGGGGTCACCACTTTGCGGCCGTTCTCGATCGCAAAGAAGTGCTTGCCGTGATCTTGCGTCGCTACGGGCAGCGCCTTGCGCGCAAGCCTGAGGACCACATTCTTCTCAGGGTCGACGTCCTCTTCTTCGCCTCCCGAAGCGATCAGCTTGTACGCCGTCCACAACAGAAAACCCCCGAAGCCATAAAGGATCCAGGTGAACTGCGTCACCAACTGCGCACCCAAACCAATCATCAACGCGCGCATCGCGAACGCTCCGACGACCCCCCAATACAAAAGCCGGTGCTGCGCGTCTTTTTGAATCTTGAAGTAGCTGAAGATGACGAGAAAAACGAAGAGGTTATCGACCGAGAGCGCGTACTCGATGACGTAGACGGTGAGAAAGGTGCCCGCCGCTTTCATCCCGCCCAGCGTGTAGAGGTAGCCGGCGAAGCCGAGCGAGAGCACCACGTAGACGCCGACCCAAATCGCAGCGGACTTCACCGAGACGGTGCCGCCCTTCGCCTTGACGAGCGTCAAGTCGATGACCACCAGCACCATCACGGCAGAAAGAAACCCAATCCATAGAAGTGGAGTACCCAAGGCGCGGAAGCTACACGGGTTTGCTCAATTGCTGCATCACCATCAAACTGCGGCCCGCCAGGACCACGCGTCCTCCGGCATCCAGAGTGCGGGTGACGGCCGTGTCGCGAGATGTCTCAAGCAATACTTCCCACGCGTCGCCCCAGCTGTTGTCGGGCAGCTGCAACTCGACCGCTTCGAGGCGGGGGTTGACGTACAGCAACAGGCTTTGCCCGACGACCTTTTGACCATCGGGGCCGCGCGCGCCAATCGCGTCGCCGCCCAAAAACCAGCCCAGGCATCGGATGTGCGGCTGCGCCCAATCGCTTGGCTGCATTTCTTTGCCGTCCGACCGGAACCAGGCGAGGTCGTGAAACTGCGAATCCTCGAGCGTCGAACCGAGGAAGAAATTGCGGCGTTGCAGCACCGGGTGGTCGCGGCGCAGCTTCAGACACGCCCGGGTGAACTCGAGAAAGCCCGTGCGCGCCGCGTCGAGCTCCCAGTCGACCCACGAAACTGCGTTGTCCTGGCACCATGCGTTGTTGTTGCCCTTCTGGGTTCGACCCAGCTCGTCGCCTGCGCAGAGCATCGGGGTTCCGACCGAGAGGAACAGCGTCGCGAGCAGGTTGCGCCGCTGGCGATCGCGCAGCGCCACCACCAGTGGGTCGTCGGATTCGCCCTCTGCTCCGCAGTTGAAGCTGTGGTTCTCGGCAGCTCCGTCGCGGTTCTCTTCGCCGTTGAGCGCGTTGTGTTTGTGGTCGTAGCTGACGAGGTCTCGCAGGGTGAAGCCGTCGTGGCAGGTGACGTAGTTGATGGTCGCCGTTGGGCGGCGACCTGAAGATTTGAAGAGGTCCGAGCTGCCGGTGACGCGGTAGCCGATGTCGGCCGCCTGACGTTCGTCCCCGCGCCAGAACCGCCGAATGCTCTCGCGGTACTTGTCGTTCCATTCGGCCCACAGCAGCGGAAACTGCCCGACGCGGTAGCCGCCTACCCCGACATCCCACGGCTCGGCGATCAACTTCACGCGCGAGAGCACCGGGTCCTGGTTGATCGCTTGAAAGAACGGCCCGGTGGGGTCGAACTCACCCATTCCCCGGCGCCCCAGCGTCGTCGCAAGGTCGAACCGAAACCCATCGACGTGCATCTCGGTGACCCAGTAGCGCAGCGAATCCATCGTCAGCTTGATGACCTGCGGGTGGGGCATGTTGAAGCTGTTGCCGCAGCCGGTGAAGTCGAGATGGCGCGATGGCTGCGCAGGATCCAGCCAGTACCAGACCGGAGCGTCGAGCCCGCGGTAGCACAGCGTTGGGCCGCGTTCGTTTCCCTCGCAGGTGTGGTTGTAGACGACGTCGAGGAGCACCTCGATTCCGGCCGCGTGCATCGCCTTCACCATCTGCTTGAACTCGCGCACCTGCTGGCCGCGGTCGCCGCTGGACGAGAAGCGCTGGTCTGGAGCGAAGAACCCCAGCGTGTTGTAGCCCCAGTAATTCGTCAGGCCCTTCTCGGCGACGAAGCCTTCGGACGCCGCTTCGTGCACCGGCAACAGCTGCACCGAAGTCACGCCCAGCGAGGTGAGATGTGCAAGGACCTCAGGGTGCGCGAGGCCGAGGTAGGTACCGCGAAGCGC
>JANOHG010000535.1:0-2729 GCA_031406375.1 Archangiaceae bacterium
GGTCGGAGAAAACTCGGCGCCGCGCTCGATGCTCGCCACCCGTGCTTCGAGCTCGAGGTTGCCGAATAGGCTTGAGAGGTAGATGGCCTTTGCAAAGAAGGTCGAGGACTCGAGCCCAAGCCCCGTCGACTTCTCGTCCCGTTGACGAAACGGCGGAAGATTCGGTGAGGGCGACGATGCAGGCAGCCGCAGCCCCGAACGGTCTTCCCACGCTCTGCCGAAGCTGATCAGCACGTCGACCGGGCCCAGCAGCAAGCCTACGGTGGCTTCCTGCTGGTTTCCCAGGTGTCCCGACTGAAGGTTGACGCCACCTCCAAGGTGGGCGCCATCCACGTCTTCGCCTTTGCGGGTGATGATGTTGATTGCGCCGAGGAAGGCGTCTGCGCCGTACAGCGTTGAAGCAGGGCCACGGATGATTTCGATGCGCTCGATGGCGCTCAACGGAATCAGCTCGGGCCCAAGCCAGTTGCCCGAGGTCGAACGAAATGCGACCGAGGTTCCGTTGATGAGCACCTTGATTGTTCCACTTTCTCCGCCGAGCCCCCCAGAGACTCCTCTGAGAGCCACGTTGGGAAGGATGTGGTCATCAATCGAATAGAAACCAAGCAGATGCTTGATGACCTGCGCCAGCGATTGGTACCCCCAACGCCTGAGCTCCTTCTGGTCGACGACGGTGACGATTGCAGGGGCATCACCCAGGGTTCCAATTGCCTTGGTTGCCGAGATGATGGGGGTATTCAACAGGTCGACGAGCTCGTCGATGTCGTCCTCTGCCGCCATCGTCGCGAATGGCATGAGACCAGCGCTCATTCCAACCGCGACGACTGACGCAAACCAAGTCCTACGCATCGTAGAAGCTCCCTCTTGTGCTGTAAACGGCGTGCTACGGAATCAGACTGCACTTCGCGAGCGGTACCGAGAAGTTGTTGCTTGTCCAAGCAAGTTCATAGGCCTTCACGTTGTTCGCGCAAATCACATCGACCCCTGAGTCGGTGAACGGCGCGAATGTCTTCTTGTTCACCGCGATGTCGAACAGCATCCCAATCGTGTCGTAGCCCCATCCCCAATACTTCTGGCCGAGCAGAACCTGAATGGGAGACTTCGTGCTGCTAACGAAGGGAAGCGCCTGGGTCAGTGAATCGAAGGCGACGGTGTAGTTGCCTGCTTTCCCAGCCCAGATGCGCCAGTCAGGAGAAGCGTCGCCGTCGACGCCGCCCTTGTAGATGGTCACTCCGGCCTCGACGACGTCGCGGGCGAGGAATCGCATCCACTTTGAAGCGAAGAACCACCCGGTGATGGTCGGGTTGTCGCGCACGTGCTTATTCAGCGCGTCGGCGCACATCTTATCGCTGCCACCGCACACCACCACGCCACAGCCGATGTTGGCTTCCGTGGTGTAGTCGACCCCAGCGGCGCAGCCGGCGATCGCGATGTTGGCGGCCTTCATTGCGGCCTTGAACCCGCGCACGCGCAGACCGACGTTGTCCGTTCCAATCGAGCCAGACAGAATTGCCACTGTGCCAGTCGCCCCGACGCTCTTGGCGAGGATTTCACCCCCCAACTGCGCCGCCTTCGAGTTCTCGACCGAGTAGAAGGTCGCGAGGCCCGCGTCGGTGATGCTGGTGTCGTAGGTAATGATCGGCACGCCAAGCGTTTTGACGAAGTCAGCGTTCACCAGGTCTGTCGGGTTCGCCGGATCCGTCGCGGGCGACACAACCACACCTTTGAGGGTTCCACCGTCCGTAGCGGCGGCAGCTGCCGCGATGGCTGTTTTCTGCGCCTTGCCACCCGTGTCCGAAGGTTGCGAGGCAGTTCCGACGATCTCGATTGTCACGTCGTAGTTGGTCGTCTCGGTGAGCTGCTTGCCCTTCAGCTTGGCTCCGTCAATCGCAGGAGCAAACACCGGGTTCGCCAAATCGCGGGGGCTGAAGATGAACCTCAGCTTCTCCCTCGGCACCGGCGGGTCGACCGCCTTCCCGCAACCCACGCCAGACAAGGCCACGCACACAACCAGCCCCAGCAATGACTTCATTCTCGTCGACTTCATTTGTCAGCCCCCGTTATTGGTAAAGATTAAAGCGCTTGAGAGAAGATGATCTCTGCGTCCAGGATCCGTCCATCCTGGACTCGCCAGATTTGCACCAGCGCACTGCCCACAGCTCCTTCGTCGTTCAAATCCACAGATCCAGACGCACCTCGGTAGTTGATGCTCACGCCACTGCGAGCCATCTCGAGCCCCGCCGCGATGTCGTACCATCCAACGCTCGCGCCAGTCGCCGCGCGCGACACGTCAATCAGCCTTGCCCGAAGCGCGACCGGGTCGGGGTTCCCCTGCTGACTCTCAAGAGCGAGGGCGAATAGTATCACTGCGTCGAAGTAGAAGAAGCTTTCAATGGTCGGTTGCTCTCCTGACCAGCGTTTAGAAAACGCGCGGGCAAAATCGGATGAGTCTATCGACGGGGCTGGCGATACCCCCACCGCGTTCTCGAGAGCACCAGGGATGAGGTTGCGGATAAGCGCATCGGTCTTCAAGGTTGGCGCAATGAACCATCGTTTGGTGGTGACTGAAGCGACCCCTTGAACAATCGCGGCGGCGGTGCGCACCTGCGCGACGATCACCAAGGCGTCCGGCTGTTTGGCGGTGAGTGGGGCGCGAGCGATGCGGGGGATAGGCGACATATTATTAATAGTATGTGGTCACCGTATCACGGGCCTCACGGAAATCGAAA
>JANOHG010000335.1:0-2270 GCA_031406375.1 Archangiaceae bacterium
CGGCTGTGTCAGCGCGCGCTGGCAATCAACGACGAGCACATGGAACTGCTCCAACAGCTGAAGAAGAGCGCCGAGGCGCAATACGTGGTCGGCCGCGCCGCGCAGCAAGATCCACTTCAGGCCGAGGTCGAGCTCAGCCACATCCTTCACGACAAGGTGGTGCTCGAGTCGGAACGGGATCGAATTCGAGCGCAGCTGAACGGCCTTCTGCATCGGTTGCCGCAGGAGCCGCTTCCACCGGCACCTGATCGCCTTGACGTGCCTCCGGTGCATTCGGCGACCAGCGAGCAACTCCAGGGCCGGGCGTTGCAGCAGCGGCCCGAGTTGGCCGGACTTCGCGCCCGACTTGGCGGCGGCGAAGCGGCCATCCGCCTCGCCAGGCGTGGCTACCTCCCCGACTTCATGCTGACGGTTTCCTACAACTCGATGTGGATGGACGTGCCGCACCAGTTCATGGCGGGAGTATCCCTGAACATTCCCCTCCAACTCGGATCCCGAAGCGCCGCCGTTGACGAGGCGGAGGCACAATTACAGGGCCTGCGGAGTGAGGAACAGCGGCTCGTGGACGAGATTCGCGTCGACGTCGAACTGGCCGCAACCCGTTTGAGAGAGGCGCATCAACTTCTTCATCTCTATGGAACCCGCCTTATTCCAGCGGCGAAGGACCAGTTGCTGGCAGCCCGCGCCGGCTTTGAGTCCGGAAAGAACAGCTTCACCACAATGGTCGACGCGCAAAAGAACCTGCGCACGATGGAACTGCGCGCACAGACGGCGGTCGCCGATGTGCAACGTCGCCAGGCTGAATTGAACTGGGCAATCGGCCAGACGGAAGAGCTCGCCGAGATGGAGGCTGCACAATGAGTTCCCGAGATTTCTTCGACCGTAATCGCCGGCTCTTACTTCGCGTCGTGGTGGTGGCCGGGCTGGCCGGCGGCGTGGCCCTGCTGTGGAGGCCGCTGGCCGAGTGGTTCACCGGCAAACCAGTTGTTCGAGGCACCGACGCGCCCGTCACCGCCCAGGCTGGCGAATCGAAGCCGGGCGTCGCGCTCGAACCACCCGTGAAACTCGAGCCCTTTCGGCTTCCCGACGCGGCGCTCGAGTACAGCCACGCTGCCTTCGGGGCCCTCGAATCGGTGCGAGCGTTGTTGGCCGCAGACACCATCGAGAGCCTGACACCACGGGCCCAGGAGGTCGCCGCGTCGCTCCGAAGCGCAGCCGACGCAGCGGGCTCAGCTCCGACTGCAACCAAGTCGACCCTCAAGGAGGCGGCTCTGCACGCGGAGCAGCTCGCGAACGCAAAGAATCTCGACGAGGCGCGAACCCGTTTCGCACAGGTGAGCGAGGTGATGATCGCACTCGCCGCCGCAGACCCACGGCTGCGGGAAGGCTTGCACGTCTTCGCCTGCCCAATGGCGAAGGGCTTCGACAAGTGGGTCCAGCGCTCGCCGCAAATGCAGAACCCCTACATGGGCGAGCGAATGTTGGCGTGCGGTTCCCCAGCGAAGTGGGAGTCCGCTGTTCAACCCCCTCAGAGAAGGGGGGCCGCCGGCGCGGGCGAGATCGCCCACTACACCTGCCCGATGCACCCGTCGGTCAAGAGCCAGGGACCCGGGGCCTGCCCGATTTGCGGCATGGACCTCACCCCCGTCACTCGTGAGGAGCTTGAAAGCGGCGAGGTTCGCATCGATGACGAGCGCCGCCAGCGAATCGGGGTGAAGACCGCCGTGCTGAAAGTGACTTCGATGGACCTGTCCTTTCGCGCGCTCGGCCGCATCACCTACGACGAGACCGCGCTGAAGGACGTGACACTCAAGCTCGACGGCTACATTCACAGCCTCCAGGTGGACGCCACCGGGCAAGCGGTAAAGAAAGGAGACGTCCTCTTCACGCTCTACAGCCCCGAGCTGTACTCGGCGCAGCAGGAATACCTTCTGGCCCGAACAAGCCAGAGCGAGGCCAACACCTCACTGGTCCGCGCCTCACGGAAGCGGCTCGAGCTGTGGGGACTCACCTCTGAGCAAATCGATCGCATTGCCGAAAAGGGTGAGCCGATCGAGAACGTCCCGTTTCTCGCCCCCGCCAGCGGCTTCGTCATCGAGAAGAACGTGGTCGAGGGCGCGGCCATCAAGGCGGGCGAAAAACTGTTTCGCATCGCTCCGCTGCAGAAGGTCTGGGTGGAAGCCGACGTCTACGAACAGAACCTGCCGCAGGTGAAGGTAGGCCAGCAGGTCGAAGTCACGCTGCCCTATCTCCCCGGCAAGAACCACCAC
>JANOHG010000095.1:0-4630 GCA_031406375.1 Archangiaceae bacterium
GCGTAGGACGATAGGCCGACAAGTGCGCGTGCGATGCGCAGCAACTCGGACTCCTGGGTCGTCACCAGAGCGCTCATCGCGAGTTCCAGCGCAGGCCGTTGGCGAGTGCGGGCCAGCCATTGACGGTGAGCCCTTCGCGGGTCAGCCGCAGCTCGACGGTGTTGGCACCGCTGAACCGGGGATCGTCGGGGGTGTAGCGTTGGGTGAGGAAGTGCATCGCCTGGTTCGTCGAGCCCAACCAACGACGCTTTGTCTCCGGCAAACCCTGTTCGAAGCGCCCGTCAACGAGCAGATCGACCGCATCGAGCAGCCGGGCCGCCCCGGGGCGCTCGCGAAGCTGCGCATGGGTGTACCCGCTGTAGAGCATCACCGACAGTCCTCCCGCGCGAACGCGTTCGCAAAAGTCGGCGACGGCTTCGGCCTGCTCGCCCGGCTCACCCCCGAGAACCGAGACGCCCTCGACGCCCGCCGTCGCCAGCGCCTGCTCGGCAAGCTGTGCCGAATCGACCACGCGGCCTTTGTCGACCGCAAACATCTCGGGGTTGCAGCAGCCCGGACAACGAAGGGTGCAGCCCTGCACCCAAAGCGCAAAGCGACGTCCAGGGCCTTCGGCTTCGGTGTCCACCACGAGCTGGGCGATTCGAAGTTGCACGGTCGGAAAGGTTCTAACCGTTCACCCAAAGCACAGTCGAGGAAGGCGAGCTGACCGTCATACCCTTCCAGCGCTGCGAGCCGTTGCATGGGGTCCTTTGGCAAGAGTGCGTTGACAGCGGAAAGTGCACAAATGGTGGATTTTTGAACGGACGGTTGGGCACGACGGGCGGCAGTGCGTTAGATAAACCGCGCTCTGCGTTCGGCATTTCTCGCCATTCTCCTCTTCGGTGCTTCTGCGACTGCGCAGGAAGATGCTGGCGTCTTGACCAAGCCCCCCGGTTTGCTCAAGCAGGTCGAGGCCGTCTTTCCGGTTCAGATGCTCGATGCCGGCACCGGAGGCACCGTGGTGATGGAGGTCGACCTTGCGGCCGACGGAAAGGTGCAGGACACGCGGGTGATTCAGAGCGCCGGAGCCGAGTTCGACCGCGCCGCGCTCGAAGCGGTGCGCCAGTTCGAGTTCACCCCCGCCGAGGTCGATGGCGTGCCGACCGCGGTTCGAATTCAGTACAGCTACGAATTCTTCTTCCGGCCCGAAGTGGTTACCACGGTACTCAATCCTGACGCTGGCACTCCGGACGACGTGGTGAACTTCGAGGGGACGTTGGTCGAACGTGGCACCCGCGCTGCGTTGGCGGGGGCGACGATCGCGATTGGCGAGCGCAATACCGTCTCGGATGATTTGGGCCACTTCAGCTTTATGGGAGTTCCCACAGGGCCACAGAAGGTGGTGGTCGTTGCTCCGGACTACACGCGGTACGAGGTAAACGAAGAGATAAGACCCGGCGAGAAGACGGTCGCCACTTACTTCGTGCGGCGCAAAGTCTATGGCGCGTTCGAGACGGTGGTTCGCGCGCAACGCGAGCGCAAGGAAATCGCGCAAATCACCATCAAGCAAGAAGAGATGCGCCTCATCCCTGGCACCAACGGCGACGCGTTCAAGGTGGTCCAGAATCTGCCCGGAGTCGCGCGATCGCCGTTCGGCATCGGCCTGGTCATCGTGCGTGGCAGCAAGCCATACGACACGCGCACCTACGTCGATGAAGCGCAGGTGCCGCTGTTGTTCCACTTCGGAGGGCTGTTCTCGACTTTCAACAGCAACCTGCTGCAGGACATCAGCTTCCAGCCGGGAAACTTCGGAGCGGAGTTCGGTCGCAACATCGGAGGGTTGATCAAAGCCACCGTGCGTACGCCTTCCCAGAAGGGGTACCACGGCTACGCCGACATCAACATCACCGACGTGTCCGCGCTGCTCGAAGGCCCAGTCTCGGAGAACTGGAGCGTCGCCGCTTCCTTTCGCCGCAGCTGGATTGATGTGCTGCTGCCCTGGGGCCTGAAGACCTTTTTCCCAAAGTCGAAGGACCTGCTGAGCTTCACCGTCGCTCCGAATTATTTCGACTGGCAGCTGCGCGCCGAGTGGAAGCCGGCGGGCGGAAAGCGGCGCTTCTTCGTCACGCTGTTCGGCAGCTCGGATTCGTTGAAGTTGGTGTTGCCCAACCCGGCGGTCGACCCCGAAGGCCGAGGGGAGTTCGGCACCACCATTGGCTACAACCGGCTGCTGATTGGCTTCGACGCGGCGCTCAGCGACTCGATCTCGTTCTCGTCGCGCACGTACGCGGGCCTCGATTCGCTCAACATCACCGCCGGCTCGGATCTCTACGCAAAAGGTCAGCAATGGCCGGTGTCGACGCGCAACGCTTTTCAGATCGACATCGAGGGCCTGAAACTGACCCTCGACACCGGTCTCGACCTGAACCTGTTGCCGTACCGACTGAACTTCCAGAGCCCTCCACCGTTCAAGTTGAACCAGATTCCGGATCCCTTTCTCTCGCGCCAGCTGAGACAGGAAGACACCACCACCGTCACCTTCCAGCCGGCGTTTTTCGCCGAGGCGACCTGGCGGCCGCTGCCGGCACTGAAGGTCGTAGGGGGACTTCGGGCGGACTACGAGCTGCAGATGAACAAGGGCTGGGTAGACCCCCGGCTGGTCGCGCTCTGGAGCCCGGTCGAATCGATGACGATCAAGGCGGGCGTTGGGCAGTACCACCAGCCTCCCGACTACCGTTCGGGGCAGCTGACGAAGAAGTTCGGGAACCCAGATCTGCTGCCGGAAGGCGCGACGCACTACACGATTGGCATCGAGAACCGATTCACAGACGCGATCAGCCTCGACCTGCAGCTGTATTACAAAAACCTCTTCCATCAGTCGCGCGCGACGCTCGCGCTCGATTCGGTCGTCAACAGCGTCGACGACGTCGATCTCAACTACGTCAGCACCGGCATCGGCCGCGGCTACGGCGTTGAGCTCTTGTTGCGACATGCACTGACCAAAAATTTCTTCGGGTGGATCAGCTACACGCTGTCGCGCACCGAACGCGACTACGCACAGGGCAAACAATACGGCCCCCACCCGCTGGATCAGCCCCATAACCTGGTGGTCGTCGCCAGCTACAAGCTGCCCTACGACTTCATCGTCGGAGCCAAGCTTCGCTACACCACCGGCCCGCTCAACACCCCGAACGTCGGGTCGATCTACGACGCGAACGGCAACTACTACTACCCGCTGTTCGGCCCTCAATGGAGCCGGAGGCTTCCCGACTTCTTCCAGCTCGACCTGCGCATCGACCGAAGGTTCGTCTTCGAGCGCTGGATGCTCGCGCTGTATGTCGACATTCAAAACGTCACCAACCGACAAAATGTCGAGAACGTGACCAACAACTACGACTACACCAAAGAGCAATTCATCTACGGGCTGCCAATCATCCCCGTGCTGGGAGTGAGGGCCGAATGGTGACACGCGGTTTATTGATTTCGGCGCTCGGCCTGCTTGCCGGCTGCGGCGAAGAATGGTCGCCCGAGTCGATCATCGAGGACCTGAGAGTCATCGGCGTCAAGTCCGAGCCCGCCGAGCTCCGGCCAGGCGAGTCGGCGTCGCTGTCGGCGTTGATCATCGACCCCAGTCGGCCGGGCGCGAAGAACACTGTGCTGTGGATTGGCTGCGACCCCGACCCTTTCAATCTCGGCCGCAGCGCATGCTCGGACCCCTCGGTGCTCACGGATCCGTCGTTGCTGGTAAGCGGCGGTGCCCTGCCTCCGGGCGTACGGTTCATTGGGCTGGACAACTTCGCGACCTACACCCCTGCCGAAGACTTGTTCCGCCTGCTGCCGCCCGACGACACGCGAAGGCAAACCGGAACCGTCGGCCAGATTCTGGCGATCGCGATCGCGCAGGAAACCTCGGGAGTGCCGAACATGACCGAGCTCACCGCGCTGTTCGAGCGGGTCAGGAAAAAGGAGGTCAAAGCGGTCATCACCCTCTTTCGAATCCGGGTGTCGGAAGCAGCCCAGCGCAACACGAACCCAAAAATCTCGGGGTTCAAGGTCGCCGGAGAGCTGCAGAGGCCAGGAGTGCGAGCGAAGTTCTTCCCGGCGCAGAAGGTCGAGGTTTCGCTCGAGGCGCCCGACGCATCGTTCGAGCGCTACGTGGAGGTCAACCCCACCCAAACTGCAGAGAAGGACGAGCGGCTGACTTCAGCGTGGTACTCGACCTCGGGGCGCTACAACGCGCTGCGAATCGCTCTGCGCAGCGAAGTGAAGGGTGTCTTCACTGCCCCAGGCGACCCTGAGTTCCCGCGCGACACCGTTCCCGTCAAACGCAAAGGCACCTTCTTCGTGGTGATGCGCGATACCCGTGGTGGGCAAGACTGGGTCGAGCACCCGTTTTGGATTTGCGACATCGCCGAGCCCCACGCCACCGTTAGCGCAGTGAGGTCGCCCGCCCTCAGGGGCGAGCTGGCGATTTTCGAAGGACAACAGCTCGAAGGACTGCTCGATGTCGAGGTGGGTGGAATCGGCCTCGTCAAAGGCCTGCTGAACACCGCCACCGGAAACTGGGAAGCGCTGATTCCTTCCACCCTTTCCCCCGGCAATCACCCGGTGACTATCCACCGGAAGAACTGCACGTCGACGGTGACTGCCT
>JANOHG010000108.1:0-2661 GCA_031406375.1 Archangiaceae bacterium
GCCGAGGTGCTGAGCGTGCGAGCGAAGCAGGCGGGGCGAGACACTTTGCTGCTGCGGTAACTCGAGTCGGCAACCTGCCAGCGGCCGGGCTCGCATGAGGTCGAGCTTGCGCCCGCGCGCACCTCAAGTCAGCACTCGGATCTCGACGCGTGCGTCGCGTGGATGAGAGATCTACGCTTTGGCCCATGGTGAAGGAATCGACACTCGTCGGCGCAACACCGGGGCCTGACGACGAGCCTGCCACCGAGTTCCGAAAAGCGATTGCAGTCACTCAAGCCGTGCCCAAACAGCGCGGGCCCAACGCTGGAGTTCGGCCGCTCAATCCGTCGGCGTCGGTGCCAGATCCCAGTCCCACTCCGCCTGCGACTCCCCCACCCAGAGACAATCCGCGCGAATGGCAGATTCTGCGCGATCCCTTGAGCACTGCTCGTTCAACCCAGCCCGAAGAAGTCCACGAGCGGGCACGCCCACGGCGAAAGCAAGCGCCGCCCTCAGTGAACGAGCGCCGCGCTGCACCGCGGTTCTTTCCGCCACAGCCTCGCAACCTGGCGGAGACAGGGCTGACGCAGACGATGATTGAAGAGCTGGTGCTCAAAGCGCTGTTCGCGTCCGGCGAGATGCGAGGTTCTGAAATCGCACAACACATCTGCCTTCCGAGCGTCATCATCGATGAGGTGATTGACGGACTTCGCAAGCAGAAGTTCGTCGATCTAAAGGGCGGCGGAATGGGCGTCGGAAAATCTGCCCTCGTCTTCACCCTCACCAGCTTCGCGACCGATACTTTGCGGCAGATTGGCGACCGCAATCGGTACAACGGGCCTGCCCCAGTGCGCCTCGAGGATTGGTTCGAGGCGGTGCGTGCGCAGAGCGTTCGCGGCAGCCGAATCACGCGCGCAAAGATGGAAGACAAGTTTGACGAGTTGATCATCAGCGATTGCGTCTTCGACAGTCTGGGGCCCGCGATGAATTCGGGTCGCGCGATCTTTTTTTACGGAGCGCCCGGTAACGGCAAGACCGCCATCTGTCGCAAGCTGATCAACTGTTACGAGGGCGACATTTACGTCCCCCACGCGCTGCTCGCCGATGACTTCATCATTCGCGTCTTCGACCCTGTCATTCATCACCAGCAACCCGAGGACGAGAATCGCAACGCCCATGACAACCGCTGGGTGCTTTGCGCGCGGCCGTTGGTCATCGTCGGTGGAGAGCTGACTCTCGAAACACTCGACCTCATCTATTCGACGGACGTGAAGTACTACGAAGCGCCGTTTCAGCTCAAAGCAACAAACGGGATGTTGTTGATCGACGACTTTGGGCGACAGAAGGTGAGCCCGACCGACCTGCTCAATCGGTGGATTGTCCCGCTCGAGAACGACGTCGACTACCTGACGCTGCACACCGGCAAGAAGCTGCAGGTACCTTTTGATTGCTTCACTGCCTTCTCGACCAACCTCAACCCTGCCGACCTCGTCGACGACGCGTTTCTTCGCCGCGTTCGCTACAAGCTCGAGGTTCAGGCGCCCGACGAGGATGAGTTTCGCCAAATCTGGCAACTGATGTGCGAAAAGCGAGCCGTGCCGTACGACGCCAAAGTGGTGCAGTGGTTGATTGACACCCACTACACTCCGGTGAGGCGACCGTTCGCTGCCTGCCAACCGCGTGACCTCATCGACCAGGTGGTAGACATCGCCCACTACCGCAACCAACCGCCCAGGTTGTCGTCTGAGCTGTTGGAGATTGCGGTTCGGAACTACTTCGTGAAATTCCAGAAAGCCCTTTAGGCGCCCCATAAAGCTGCTCTCGAGGCGTTCCTAAAGAATGGGATCCAGGCAGCGGTTACTGAGGTTGCGGGGGTTGCTGTCGAAACTGGGCTTCGATCTGCCTGCGAATCTCAGGAGGCAAGTTCTCGAACCCCTGCATCTGACCGACATCTGGCTTGGGGAGCTTCTTGAACAACTCGGGACCCGCTTCCCAACGCGTCCGTTCTTGGGCGTCGATGCCGTAGACAAGCGAGTCGGCGCTGCCCATGACGTACAGCTGACCTGAAGGCATCGCGGCGCCGAACTTCACCGTTTGAGTTGCGGCTCCTTCGACGAACACCTCGAGAGTCGCGCTGGGCTTGGCCAGACCCGCCTTCGCCTCGCTCACGTCTTCCACGCGTGCGGCCATCAGCGACTTCAGCGCACCCAGCTGCCCCATCACCCGTGCCGGGTCGAACTCGAGCCCCGGAGGAAGCTGCTTTGGCTCGAGCAATCGCCACGTTCCGCCTTCGTTCGCGACGATTGTCTTCTTGCCGCCCGCCTGAATCACCAGCTTCTTTGCCTTGGCGGGCTCGAAGGCGACCAGGTGCGTGTCACGCAGGTCCACCAATCGCTTCCTTAGCTGAGCGGAGTGGTCGGCGGCGACGAGGTATCCTTGTGGATCTCCATCGACCCGGGTTGGAACCAAACCTGCCGCATCCGCAGCGCCTTGGCGCACCACCACTTTCTTGCCATCCTTCAGCTCGACTTCGAAGGTCGGACCCACCAACGCGTCGGCCGGGGCATCGACGAAATCGACCGCTGAAGTTCCTACCAGCGCAGCTGCGAGCCGAGTCGCTGCCGTGGTGTTGTATTATGGATGTTCGATCTTCTTTAATAAGCTCGGCGGAATTCCCCGACG
>JANOHG010000118.1:0-6404 GCA_031406375.1 Archangiaceae bacterium
GGGCAGTACGCGCCTTAGGATTCGGTTTACAGGTTACAATGAGCGCCGGATTTAAGGAGTGCAGATGACGACGCCCTTCGGGTATTTTGATTTGCTAGAGAGCTTTCCAGCGGCGGGCTGCGCAGTCTGCCGCCTGCTTCAGCGCGACGACTTCTGGCCGTACCTCGAGCATCTGTCGAAAATGGATCCGGTGATGTTCGTGCGGACCCTTGACTCACTGAAGGACCATTCGGCGTGGGATCACCTGCCACACATCGACGTACCCGTGCTGGTGGTAGGGGGCGAAATCGACCGATTCACTCCTGTTTGGCTGTCCGAACGGATGGCAAATCACATTCCGGGCAGTGACTACCTCTTCGTACCTGGCGGCAGTCACACCGCGCCCTTAGAACGTGCGACGCTGGTCAATGACCGAATTCAGCACTTCTTGAATACCCGGGTTGGGGCGGCGCGATTGTCTAAGTCCGCATAGACCTGTATAGGCCCGCCCTTCCTCCGACTTAAGGCACCATGTTCCCCCGAGAGAAAATCCGTAACGTTGCGATTGTCGCCCACGTCGACCACGGCAAAACAACGCTGGTCGACTTCATGCTGCGCCAGCAGGGAGTGTTTCGAGCCAACGAGG
Organism: Archangiaceae bacterium; assembly: GCA_031406375.1. Lineage (GTDB taxonomy): Bacteria > Myxococcota > Myxococcia > Myxococcales > Myxococcaceae > JAGSPQ01. The sequence continues at coordinate 626 of JANOHG010000118.1, forward strand.
CGCTGACCGAACGGGTGATGGACTCGAACGACCTCGAGCGTGAGAAGGGCATCACGATCATGGCCAAGAATACGGCCGTTCAGTACCTCGGTCATCAGATCAACATCATCGACACCCCCGGTCACGCCGACTTCGGTGGCGAGGTTGAGCGCGGTCTTCGCCTCGTCGACGGGGTGCTGCTGCTCGTCGATGCCGCTGAAGGACCCCTGCCCCAGACCCGGTTCGTCTTGGGCAAAGCGTTGGGCCTTGGGCTGAAGACGGTGCTGGTGATCAACAAGATCGACCGCAAAGATGCGCGCGCGCGCGACGTGCTGGATCAGGTCTATTCGCTGTACATCGACCTGGGTGCCGACGAGACGCAGCTCGAGTTCCCGGTGCTTTACGCCGTGGCCCGCGAAGGCCAAGCGTCGACCCGGCTCGAAGAGCCCGGCACGAACTTGAAGCCGTTGTTCGACTCGATCATCAACCACATCTCGGCGCCGGTGGCTCCGCCAGAGAACGCCCCGACCCAGCTGTTGATCTGCAACCTCGACTACGACGACTACGTCGGCCGGCTCGCCGTCGGCCGCGTCAACTCGGGCCGCTTGGCGACCGCGATGCAGGTGTCGATCGTGCGTGAAAACGACAAGGTCGAGACTGGCAAAATCGTCAAGCTGTACGGCTTCTCGGGCCTCAAGCGCGTCGAGATCGCCGATGCAGGCCCAGGCGAGTTGGTGTCGATCGCAGGCATCGAGAACCTTTCGATTGGCGATACGATTTGCGAGCTCGCGCGACCGGTGGCGATGCCTCGCATCAAGGTCGATGAGCCGACGATGATGATGATGTTCAAAGTGAACGACGGCCCTTACGCGGGCCGCGAAGGTAAGTACGTCACTTCCCGGAACCTGCGCGACCGGCTGATGAAGGAATCGTATCGAAACGTCTCGATTCGCGTCGAGCCCACCGAAACTCCCGACGCGTTCAAGGTCGTCGGCCGCGGTGAGCTCCAGCTGGCGGTGATCATCGAGACGATGCGCCGAGAAGGCTTCGAGCTGACCGCCTCGAACCCCGAGCCCGTGACGAAGGAAGTCGACGGCGTGAAGCATGAGCCGATGGAGCTGATGGTCGCCGACGTGCCCGAGACTTCAGTCGGCGTCGTCACCGAGCGCCTCGGGCCTCGCAAGGGACGCATGGTCGACATGGGCCAACTTGGCGGCGGGCGCACCCGGTTGCAGTTCCGAATTCCCGCCCGCGGTCTGGTCGGCTTTCGGTCGGAGTTCCTTACCATCACCAAGGGTGAAGGAATCATGTCGAGCCAGTTTGACGGATACGAGCCGTGGTTCGGCTACATCCCCCGCCGCAGCAACGGCGCGATCATCAGCGATCGAATGGGCGACACGGTGCCGTACGCGCTCTTCAGCATCCAGGAACGCGGCAAGCTGTTCGTCACCAACGGCGTCCCTGTCTACGAGGGGATGATCATCGGCGAGAACGCGCACCCGTCGGATCTCGACGTCAACTGCTGCCGCGAAAAGAAGCTCACCAACGTCCGTGCTGCGGGGCGAGACGAGAACGTGATCCTCACGCCTCCCCAAGAGATGGGCCTCGAGAAGTGCCTCGAGTGGATCGGAGAAGACGAGCTGGTTGAGGTCACGCCCAAGAGCGTGCGGATGCGCAAACGTCAGCTTGCGGTCGGCTCGCGTTACCGCGCAGATCGCGATCGCAAGCGTGAGAAGGCTGAAGGCTGAGTCGGGCCTGGCTAAAGCTGTTCGTTGGTCGGATGCCTTCATCGATGTCGCCACCGTCGATGAGGGCATCGACCTCGCCACGAACAGGCCTTTCCACTCTGAGACGCGCGTCGCTACTCGCGCCAGGTGGCGAGGACGATCGCGGCGGCGACCAGGGCGATCACGATGGCGACCATGCTCCACACGAAGACCGAGCAGCCGATGGGCGTCTTGCCCACGTGAAGCGCGTTCTGCCGAGTCTGCAGCTCGATGACGAGCGAATCGAGCGCGCGCTCGTCCCACGCTACGGGTCGGCCCGCCCGCAGCTGCGCTCCAATCGCCTCGAGCACTTCGGGCTTGAGGTGGCGATCCGAAAGCCACAGCGACTTCGCCTGGGTGCGGCGATCCGGGTCGGCGGCCGGGTCGTGCTTGCAGCCCACACATGGAACGAAGGAGTCGGGCTTCGCCTGGCCGCAACGGACGCAGATGGCAGCTGTCATTCGATGCCCCGTCGCAGCAATTCGACCAGTTGTAGCGGCAGCGCGACACAGCTCGGCCTCGGCTGGCAGTGCTGGAGCGTCAGTGTTCCCTTGTGCGCCTTGGCGATCTGCCGACTGAGCGCCAGGCCAATTCCCGAGCCGTTCGGCTTGGTGGTGAAATAGCAGACGAGAAGACTGCCGCTGTCGGAGACTCCGGGACCTTCATCGCTCACGAGCACCTCAGGTTTGAGTCCGTCTTCTGCCACGTGACCGGCACTTTGCCTTTCGTCTCGATCGCAGCATCGAGCGCATTGTGAACCAAGTTGATGAGCACCTGGGTCAAGCGGATCTGCTCGACCGCATTTCGGTCGTGCCTTTGACGGTCAGCGCAGCCATCATCCCCGCTTCGGCGCGGTTTTTGCGAGGGGGGACAATACGATGCCAACCGGCCACACCCAGAGATCTCTGCTCAGCCCGCTGCTTGCGTCGCTCGTCTTTGCCAGCTGCACCTGTGGACCGTGTGCAAAGAGCGGCGGCACCGGCAAAGGAATTCCAGACTACGCGGCGCTGCTCAAAGGACAGCCACGCGCGAAGGTCTCACGCCCACAGGCATTGATTCCTAGCGCGGTGCTTGGCGCCGAACGCAAAGACGCGGCGACCATCGTCGCCACCAGCGACGCGAAGGGTTCGTGGGACGCGTTCATCGCGACCGACCTGGGCAAAGCGCTGCGCGAGGGGGGCGCAATCGAGCACCTTGCGCTCTCAAGTCAGATTGAGAGCGCGCTTTCGCTTGGCCACGAGCTCGCTTCGGCCTCGAAGTACCCGCTTGCCGCCGACAAGCTGGCGGACGCGTTGGTTGGCCCGGCAGCGATCGCCGTCACCGGCTCGGCTTTGCCGCGCTTCGTGGCGGTGAAGGAAATCGATTCCTCGCAGGAAGCGCTGGTGCGGCTGGCGCTGATGGCCGCCGCGCTTCGCACCGATGGCGACTCGGTGACCGAAGAGTATGGTGAAGCGCGGATCTCGAAGCTGAAGCGAAATGGAAAGCCGATTTGGGTCGTGGCGTTTCAGAACGTGCTCATCGCTTCCAACGATGTCGAGCTGGCCCGCGCAGCGGTGGACCTCGCGACATCCAAGAGCACCGACTCGGTCGAGAGCATCGTTGCCTTCAAAGAAGAATCCGGCTCGCTCAAAGGCGCGCAAGCCGCTGTGCTGCTGAACTTGGCAGGCGGTGAGCTGATGACGACGTTGACGGACCTCAACGCGGTCGTCCTTCGACTCGAGCTCGCGCCAGCGGTCCTCAAGATTCGCGGCACGCTCAACGCCGCGGCGGAACACGTCGCCGCCTTCAACGCTCTTTCGACGGTGCCTCAAGACGTGGCGTTCTTCACCAGCCTCGGCGCTGCCAGCCCCAAGCGGGTGCTCGCACGGCTTCGCGAAGACGCCGCCGCGTTGCAAATTCCCGCCGCGCTGTCCGCCACGCTCTCGGAAGAATCGTTCTATGCGCTGACCTTTGTCGAGGCGGGTCAACCCAATCACCTGGTTGGGCTGGGCCTCAAAGACGGCGCGGCAGCAGCCAAGGCCCTGCCCTTAGCGGCCAAAGGGTGGATCGACAAACCTGAACCGATGCAGTTTGCCGACGGGGTGAGTGGCTTCTGCCACCCCAGCAAAAGCCTCTGCGTCGCCGTCACCAAAGACTTCCTCCTCGCTTCGAACGACGAAGAGACGCTGAAGGCTGCAATCGAGACAGGGCTTGGCAAGCGCCCGGCGCTCTTTGACGTCAAAGGCTTCGGGCAAGTGGCGAAGACCGGAGACAAGCGGTACCTGACGACCTTCCTCAACACCGCTCGAGCTGCACAAGCGGCCGCCGCGTTCTTCACCGCAGTCGCCGAGCGCTCGGAACAGAGCTTCGACGTTGCTGATGTCGATGAGACCGTTGGCCCGCTGTTCAAGGCGCTGGGCGCGCTTCCTCCGGTGGGTGGCGCACTGGAAGCAACGGGAACAGTGATCGCCGGCGAGCTGCGACCGCTTCCTGCCCAGTGACTCAATCGGCCTCAACCCGATGGGGGCTGGCACGGCGCGTCGCCACGCTGGGCACGGGCGCGTTGGTGGTCGCCCTGCTGGGGCTCTTCGGCTCGCGTGCGGGGGCCAGTGTGGTGGGCTCTGCCCGTTCGCTGCCCGCCGATGGCACGGCGTCGATGACGCTGCGGGTGACGACGTTCTCACCGTGGACTTCCCGGGTGTCGCTCAGCTTTTCCGAAGGCGGGAAACTCGTTCGCACCAGCTGTGGGCAGGGCACCAGCCACCCCTCGTGCACCCTGGTCGCGGGCCTCGCCGCTGGAGAAGTTCATGGTCGGCTCACTGTCAGCGACGCGTTGGGCACTTTGGCCGATGAGCCATTCTCGCTGCGGCTCGACGCCGCGGAATCCGACACCGATGGCGATGGCTTCCCCGACGCGGCCGAGCTGTCGACCGAAGAGGATCGCGAGGTCTTCCGTCGCTGGTTCGCCGCAATCGCCGCCGCGCAGTATTACCAGGCTGACCCTGCGTGGCCCGCCGTGCACCGTGACTGTGCCGGGCTTTTGCGTTTTGCCTACAAGGAAGCGCTCAAGTCGCACGACCAACGGTGGCGCGCGCGCCGGGGCTACCTGCCGGACGCGTCGATGGGTGACGTGAAGAAGTACCGGTACCCTTCAGTGCCATTGCTGGGCGAACGCCTGTTCCGGGTCGCCGCGGGCAGATTCGACCCAAGCGCTGACGTCGCCAAAGACTTCGCGGTCACCGCCAGCGCCAAGTGGCTGCTCGCGCAGAACGTGGTGCCGATTTCCGCCGCGCACGCCTCGGTGGGAGACCTGCTGTTCTTCGAGGATTCAGACGCCTCGGGGATGTCGTTTCACACCATGGTTTACCTGGCGGATCTCGAAGACGTGCCGGGCGCGCGCGACTGGGTCGTCTACCATACGGGACCAGACGCGACGGCGAACGGCCCCGCTCATCTGGGCACAGTTCGCAAAGTTCGCCTCTCGCAGTTGCTCGAGCATCCCGACGAGAAGTGGCGCCCACGCGCCGACAATCCTTACTTCCTGGGGTTCTATCGATGGAAAATCGCAGACTGACCGCCGCTGCCTTTGGGGTACTCGTCACGGTATTGGCCGCCACTGACGCGTCCGCGCGGGCGCGGTTCTACCTGTCGACTCAATCGATCGCCGCGCCCGGCGAACAACCGGTGGTCTCGATCGAGGCCAAAGGGGTCGATGCCCTTTCGATGCGGGTGTACCGAATCACCGACCCACAGAAATTTCTGCTTGCACAACGCGACCTGCATCGACCTGTCACCGCGAACACGCTGAAGCGCAAGCACCTCTTCACCGTCCTCACCGGTGGCTATCGCGCTGCGGCGGTTTCGCTGCGCGAACAGTTGCGCGAAGGCTGGTCGGGCAAAGCGCGGCGCAAGGCGCTCGAGGCGCTGACCCAGGCGAACGACGGGCTGCAACGCGCGCAAACGGCGCCGGCGAAGCCTCAGGTGCGCATTCCGCTTTTGAAGGATTTCCCCGTCGTCAGCTACTGGCGCGAGCAGCTGGATGGAGACGGAGACGG
>JANOHG010000172.1:0-9000 GCA_031406375.1 Archangiaceae bacterium
GTGATGCGCGCCGAGCAGCTCGAGGTCACCAACAGACCATCGGGCCGAAGCAGCCTCAACGCCTGTCGGTTGAGTGACGCATAGCCATCGAGAGCGGCCTGCACGTCCTTCTGGCTCTTCGCGAACGCAGGCGGGTCGAGAATAATCAGATCGAAGGTGCGGCCTTCCTGCTTGAACGAATCGAGCAGCGTAAAAACATCGGCGGCGAGAAAGTCGAACCGCGACGGATCAATGCCATTGAGCGTGAAGTTCTCTCGCGCCAGCGCGATCGCATCCTCATCTTGATCGACCGAGAAGATGCGGGTCGCTCCACCGAGCGCCGCGTTGACTGAGAAGCCTCCGGAAAAACAGAAACAGTTGAGAACATCGCGCCCCTTTCCCAACCGCTGCAGCAGCGCGCGGTTCTCGCGTTGGTCGAGAAAGAATCCGGTCTTTTGCCCTCGGTAGACGTCGACAAGAAACTTGGTGCCCCGCTCGAGAATCGTCACCGTCTCGGGCGCCGCGGTGCCCCACAAAATCTTGCCAGTACCCCGTTCATCGTCCGCGTCGTCATCGCGAACCACTTCATCGCGCCCGACAATTCCCTTCAGCCCCGAGATCGCAGCGCGCAGCGCCTCGACCAGCAGCGGCCGGTACGGGGTCAACCCGGCCGAGTACAGCTTCATCACCGCCCACCCTGCATAATGATCAACCACCACCCCCGGCAAGCCGTCGCCTTCGCCGTGGATGACGCGAAACGAGTTGGTGTCTTTGAGGTCGATCAGCGTGTGCCGTGCGTCCCAGCATTGCTTCACCTTTCGCGCAAAAAACGCGGCATCGATCGCCTCACCGGGATCGCGGGTCAGCACGCGGACCGCGATTGCGGACAACGGGTCGTAGTACCCGCGCGCCATGAAGCGCCCACCTTCAGTCAGATCCACCACGCTGCCAGGCGGAATCCGGGGCACGTGCTCGAGGCCGCGTTTGAACACCCATGGGTGCCCCGCTTTCAGGTGCCGACCCAAGCCGGGCTTGAGCTCGAGCCGAATCAAGGCGCTGCTCATCGCGAGGGCCCCTTCTGGGCTCGCACGATCGCGTCGACGACCTCACAAAAGCCGCGGCCTTCGCGCGAGCGGGTGATGAACTTCGGGGTGGCCTCGATGCGATCGATCACGTCAAGCACGTTTGCCACTCCAACCGACGCAGAGAAAGCGGCAAACAGCGACGCATCGTTGAACGAGTCACCGACATACACGAATCGTGGGTCGTCTCGGCGCAGCCGCGTCTTCCATTCGCGCCACAGAAAGTCCTTCACGGCCGACAGCTTGTCGAAGTCGCCAATCCAACAGTTGACGTGCACCGACGAACGCACCGCGGTCACCCCATGCGAGGCCAAGAACGCCTCCAGCGCATCGGCCGCTTGGGGCGGAAGTCGAGCGTCTTCGGCGTAGTCGATCGCCAAATCCACTTCTCGGGCGAACGAGTCGCTTGAAAGCCGCGAGCCCCTCACCTTTTTCATCGCCGCAGCGACGACGCGAGACAAGCGGGCACGGTGTTTCGTTCGCACCGGCTGGGTTTGAGCGAAGCGCTTCTTCAACCCCTTCCCTTCGCGAACCCAGGCGAGCGCGCCGTTCTCGGCGATGACTCCTGCCACCGGAAGCTGGCGGATCCAGCACTCAGCCCAGCCTGAGGGGCGGCCACTGACGAGTACGACCTGCACGCGGTGACCGACGAGCCATTCGATCGCACGCAAGACAGTGCTGGTGAGCTTGCCGTGGGTGGTAATCGTGCCGTCGACGTCGGCGAAAACCGCGCGCACGTTGCCGAGCACGGCCTGTGACAATGGCTTCATGTCAGTACAGTTCCAGGCCCGAGAGGAGACTCAGAAACTGCTCGCACGCCGCCGGCACGTCGTCTTTCGTGAATTGACCTTGGCCCATCGTGCGCAACCAGCCATCGAACTGGGAGCTCCTGCCGTAAATCGATCGCGCTTTGACGAGAATCTTCTTCAGGTGCATCTCGGACTCCTGCGCGCGCCCCTCGTGAATCAGCGCCAACACCCGCTCGACGGCAACCCCACAAGAAGCGACGACTTCACGATCGTGCTGTATCAGCACCGCGCGTTGATTGACTTCCCGGAACGCTGCGACGTACTCGACGAACGGCTCGAGGCGGCGCGCAAGATCCTTCTTCTTCAGATCCCTTCGAGAGATCCCTTCAACCACCTGGCGAAACTCGATGATCTGCCGCTTGTCCTGCGCACGCAGAAACGCCCACGCTTTTGCAGTGCCGAATTCCTTGAGCTCGCGTCCCAGCTGTTGGGCGTTCCACTCGACGTCTTCGTTCTCGGCCGAAGCGATGCTTTTGAGGCGTTCTTTGAGGGTGCGGCGCAGCTCGGTGGTCGCGGTACGAATCGACAGCGCGTGCGCCAGTTCTTCCGCATACCCCGGATCCACTTCCGGACGGCGGCAGTCGCCCAACACCGAAGCGGTCTCGAAGACCATGCTGCCAATGCGGTTGCGCATGCTGAAGCGGAAAGTCTGCAGCTCGGTGACCAGGTTCCAGCGATCGCCCACCACCGAAGGATCGCGCACGCGCATCCCGAAGTTGCTCACTTCTGTTTTCAGTTCACTCGCAGTGGCCAGAACGATTTGATGAACGCGCTCGTGAGTGAAGTCGGGGGGAATGAAAGAGCTCGGAAACTGAACACCCATCTCGGTAAGCAGTGCATTGACGGCGGCAATCGTTGCGCTCAGCAGCGGCGCCATCTCTTCCCACAGCGACAGATCGGCAGACGCTTCGATTGGCGCATCTTCGTACCGAATCAACTCGAGCTCACCGAGTGTTTGAATCGTGGTGGTCGCCGCGTCGTAAATCGCGCGGAGGGGACCGTGGAGAACCCCCGGCGAGGCGTCCAACAATCCGGTCAAGCGCCTGGGCAGCGACGGCGACAAAGCGAAGGCAGTCTAGAGGATCCGCCTGTAGAATCCGGGCAAATGATGCGCGTGCGGGTGTACGACCCCCAAAGTTGTGCTGGGCTGTCGGGAGGAAAAGAACTGCTCGAAGCCCAAGGCCTCAAATGGGTCGACGTACTCGAGCCGAATGCCGAGGTGCTTCACACGCTGGCGACGCGCTACCACCTGCACAAGCTTGCGGTGGAAGATTGCCTGCACCTCGACCAACGTCCAAAGCTCGAGGAATACCCGGGGCATCAGTTCATCGTGCTGCAGGGTTTCTCGTGTCCGGGCGCGCTGTCGGGAATCCACCTTCATGAGATACACATTTTTCTCGGCTCCGACTGGATAATCACCGTGCACGACGAGGCGCATGAGGCGATCGAAGCCGCCCACAAGCGGCTCGACGCCGACCTGGTCGGCACCCTGGGACGCGGGGTTGACTTCATCTGTTACCTGGTGGCCGATGCGCTGGTCGATCACAACTTTCCGCTCATCGATCGTTTCAACACCGAGCTGGAAGACCTCGAGACCGATATTTTCGAGAAGCCGACGAAGGAATTGTTGCACCGCGCGTTCACCTTGAAGCGAAACCTGGTTCAGGTGCGACGGGTGCTCTCACCTCAGCGAGACGTGGTCGGCCTTCTCGCCCGCGAGGGAATTCCACATGTGAGCCCAAAGACGGCGATCTACTTTCGAGACGTCTATGACCACCTGGTTCGGGTCTACGAGCAGATAGACGCTGCGCGCGACCTGCTCGGCAACACGATGGACGCCTACCTGTCGGTGGTCGCCAACAAGACCAATGACATCACCAAGCAACTGACCCTGTTCGCGAGCATCTTCATGCCGCTGTCGTTCGTGGTTGGGTTCTTCGGGCAGAACTTCGATCGGCTCAGCCAGGTCGGTTTCTTTTGGATGTCGATGGCGGTCTGCGCCACCTTGCCAGTCGGAATGGCTCTCTACTTCTGGAGAAGAGGCTGGCTCTGAAGATGGCGCACCTCACGATTGACGGCCGCGCGTACCATTACCGCGAGGTCGGTGAGGGACAACCGTTGTTGCTGCTTCACGGCTTTCCGCTGACGGGCGCGAGCTTCTGGCCGCAGCTCGATGCGCCGCCCAACGGCGTCCGCCTGATTGTTCCGGATCACCGAGGCTTTGGGCAGAGCGCGCGGGGGGACGATGCGCTGTCGATGGACGCTTTCGCTTCCGACGCGCTGGTACTGCTTGACGCACTACAAATCACTCGGGCGGCGGTGGGAGGTGTCTCGATGGGTGGCTATGCGGCGATGGCGCTGCTGCGACTGGATCCGGCGCGGGTCAGCAAGCTCGTGCTAATCGACACCCAAGCTGGCGCCGACGACGCCGCGGGCAAAGCCAGGCGCGAAGCCGTCGCCGTCGAGCTCGAGGCCAAAGGCATTTCCCCCTTGGTTGAGGCGATGATGCCGAAGTTGTTGAGCAAGAATGCACCGGAAGCACTTCGAGGGCGCGTCGAAGCGATGCTGCGCTCGGCAGATCCAACGTCGGCGGCCGCGGCGTCGCGCGCAATGGCGACGCGGGAGGACAGCAAAGAGATTCTCTCGCGCTTTGCGGGGGCCGCGCTGGTGGTCGTCGGCGCTGATGACGTGATTACGCCTCGGGCGAAAGCCAAAGAGATGGCAGAGCTTTTGGAAGGTTCATGCCCGTTGCTGGAAATCGACGGCGCGGGACACCTTTCCAACCTCGAAAAACCTGAGGCGTTCAACCACGCGCTCAGCGAATTTCTGGCAATCTAGTACGACAGCCCGGAAGTCGGTGCGTGGATCGGCCGTCGAGCCGCCCGAATGGCGAGGCGGGCGACCGAGCCGCACTTTCTGTGCGGCGCAGGGAGCTCAACGAAGCAAGCCGCGATGGATCGGCGGCCCAGCCATGCGCGGACTTCCGGACTGTCGTATTAGGGCGTGCAAATGACTTGGTCGTTGGTGACGGCACACGAGCGGCAGATGTGCGTTTTCACCAGTTTGCCTTCGCGACACTCGAGGATGCCCTTCAGGTCTTTGGCGCACAACCCCGTGCCCTGGGCGCTTGATGAACAGTTGTCGCCCTCGTCGTTCGAGCTCATGTCGCACGTCACAACGTCGCCTTCGTGTTTGCAGCCGTTGGTGCCCTTGCATGGCAGTTTCACCCAAAGGCCGTTCTTGCATTCGAGGGCAGCGGTGACATCGGCGCACAGAAAGCCGACGGTGTTGCAGCTACCTCCTACAGCAACGGAGCCGCAGGCAAGCATCGGAAGCGAGGCGATCGAGAGGAGCAGTGCGAAGCGGCGCATCGTTTTATTTCCCGGGGGCAGGGCCTAAAAAGCGCGCCGACTATCGGCGGGCATCACGCAGGTGTCAAAGCACTTCGCGGAAGAACCTCCGGAAATTGCCGCCCAGCACCTTTTCGATTCGAGCGACGGGATGGCCGCGCTTCAGCAGCACCTCGGTGAGCTTTGGCAGGTCGCGAACGTCACGCATCCCTTTGGGCAGCGCGACCATTCCATCGAAGTCACTGCCGAGCCCGACCCCGTCTTCGCCCATCACGTTGACCGCGTGCTCGAGATGTCGCGCGAGATCGTCGAACGTGTCACCGCCAAGGAACACTTTTGCGAAGATGATGCCGACCACGCCTCCCTTGTCGGCAATCAGCTTCAGCGCGTCGTCGGGCAGGTTGCGCCAAGAACGCTGGGCGCCCACCACGCCCCCATGCGAGCAAAAGGGTCGGGCCTTCGGGTGCGCGAGCATCTGCGACAAGGCTCGGCGCGAGGCGTGCGCGACATCCAGCGCCATTCCGACCTGTGCCATCGCGTCGAGAACCTCGTGGCCCAAGGGCGAAAGCGGGCGGTTGCCCATCAGAGGAAAGCTCGAGCCCCCGAGCTCGTTGTTGGCCAGGTGGGTGAGGCCGATGAAGCGCACCCCGCGGGCGTGAAGCTCGGCGACCCGTTCGACTTTCCCTTCAATGGCGTGACCCCCTTCGACGCCGATCACCGCCGAGAGGATTCCTTTCGAGAGGTTTGCCTCAAGCTGGGCCCCGGTTCCAGCGATAGACGCGTTTCCCGAAGATCGGCGACAGAAGTCGGCCATCCGGTCGACCTGCCAGGTGCACCGCGCCCATTCGCCGTTGCGCGCGTGTTTTGGCCAGTTGTGCTTGCGAACGAAAAGCCCGAAGCCGTCGATGAAGGGCACACCCCGGGTCACCACCGGGAAGCACTGAATCTTTACTCCGGCCGCGCGCAGCCTTGGGAAGTCGACGTGGCCTTCTTCCGACTGGAGGTTGAGATCGCGGTTCCACATCAGCGAATCCGCGTGCGCGTCGGCGATGCAAGCAGTTCGATGGAGTTCACTGATGTCGATCACGGCGACCCTATTCATATAGGGTCCGCGGCCGCGATGACGAATCTCAAGAGTTTCCTGTGTGGTCAGTGGGTCAGCGGTCAGGGCACCCCTGCTTCGTTGGTTAACCCCAGCACCGAAGAAGTGCTTGCCAGTTGCTCGACGACGGGCCTCGATTTCAAGGCCGCGGTCGCCTTCGCCCGGCAAACCGGAGGGGCTTCACTGCGCGCGCTCACCTTCGCGCAGCGCGGCGCGATCCTTCGAGCCCTGGCGAAGGTCGTCGGTGACGCGCGAGAAGAATTGATTGCGCTCGGGCTGAGCAACGCTGGCAACACCCGATCGGACGCCAAGTTCGACATCGATGGGGCGGCGGCCACGCTCAATTACTACGCGGATCTGGGGACCAAGCTTGGCGAGGTGAAGGTGCTTGGCGACGGTGAAGGGGTCCCGATGGGGCGTTCTGCGCGACTGTATGGACAGCATGTGCTGATGCCTCGGCTTGGCGTCGCGGTGCACATCAACGCGTTCAATTTTCCCGCCTGGGGCATGGGCGAAAAGCTGGCGGTAGCGCTGCTGGCAGGCGTACCGGTGATCTCAAAGCCCGCGACATCTACTGCGCTGATGGCGCACAAGATCGCCGAGCTGTGGGCCAACTGCCCCGCCCTACCCGCCGGGGCATTCAGCTTCGTGTGCGGAAGCGTTGGGGATCTGCTGTCTCATTTGGGTCCGCAAGACGTGGTCGCTTTCACCGGGTCTTCCGACACGGCGTTTAGCATTCGTCGGCAGGAGAACCTGGCGCGCGACAGCGTGCACGTGAACATCGAAGCCGATAGCCTCAACTCAGCGATCCTCGCACCCGACGCGGTCAGCGGCAGCGAGAGCCTCAACCTCTTTCTCACCGACGTCGCAAAAGAGATCACCCAGAAAACGGGCCAGAAGTGCACCGCGGTGCGCAGAATCTATGTTCCCTCTGAACGGTTGGACGAGATCCGCGACGCGCTGGTCGACCGATTGAAAGACGTTCGGGTTGGCAACCCAGCCGACGAGAAGACGACGATGGGCCCATTGGCGACGATGGCGCAGCTGCGCGACGTTCGCGCGGGCATCGACAAGCTCGCCGCAGTCTATGAAGTCGCGCTCGGAGGCAGCCAGCCGATCGCTGGTCAGGCCAAGGGCGCTTTCGTCGCTGCGACGTTGTTCATCAACCGCAAACCGAAGCCAGACGCGACCGATCCGGTCAATGCACACGAGGTCTTCGGGCCGGTGGCGACGGTGATGCCATACGCGTCGACGGCCGAGTTGTTGAGCCTCGTCGCAGCGGGAGGCGGCGGGCTCGTCTCGAGCGTGTATGGCGATGACAAGGCCTGGCTCAACGAAGTGGTGATCGGAATCGCGCCCTGGCACGGGCGGGTAACCATCAGCGGAGAGAAGGTTGCGGGGCAGACAATGCCACCCGGAACCGTGATGCCGCAGCTGCTGCACGGCGGGCCTGGGCGCGCGGGCGGCGGCGAAGAGCTCGGCGGAATGCGCGGGCTGTCGCTGTATCTGCAGCGAACCGCCTTGCAAGGGCCACGGCCGCTGGTCGAAGCGCTCGCGAATGTAAAGCCGGCCTAGCCGCCGTCGCGTCTGCCCGCGTCGGCTGCACCCGTGCCTGCATCGTTGCAAAACGCTGCGCCGGAGTTCACCCAGCGAATCAGCAGCGCCTGCTCGTCCTTCGTCGGACGCGGGTTCGAGGGACCTGGGGGCGGCATGTCGTCAACGGTCACCCGCTCTTTGATCCGCGACGCCTTCTCGAATGCGCCGCCGGCTGGATCGGAATATTTGTCCAACCGGAAGGGCAGACTGCTGCCGCTGTTGTCGGACCCGTGACAACTGCGGACGCAGGTTCGATCGATGATCGGCTTTGCGTCGACACAGTAGTCGGGGGTGTTGCTGCCCGCGGTACCACCCCCTGTGCCACCCCCACCAATCTCGATTCGATGAACGAGCTCACAGCTGCGGCCGGTGCCGCGCACTTGCGCGCAGGCATAGGGGTCTGGGCAATCGTTGTTCGAGTCGCAGCTCTTGCCTGCGAAGCCTCCTGCGCCGATGAAACAGCCACCTGCAATTCCTAAAAACCCCACCCAAACGAGCACCCAAGCGCGCATCAGTTTTGCTTTGCCCCCTGAGAAATCCACGCCTCGATCTTCGTGAACTCTGCGGGCTGGCTGACCCGAAGCGGCACCACGTTTCGCGGCATGGTGAGGTTGCAGGAGCCTCCATCAGGGGTGAGCTTTCTCCATAGCTGCGAGGCCTTGGTGTCCGAGGCGACCACCCGTTGGCCTCCGTTTACGCAGCCAGCACTGGTGTTGACCGCGAAGAGCGCCGCGTACGAATTATTGGTTGTGAGGTTGAGGCCCCCACTCAAGTTCGCGGCGGTGTGACACGTCACCGTACAGCGCGCGGTGAAGATCGGTTGGATGTCAGTCGCGAAGCTCATTTGGGCAGGGCCGGCGTCAACGCCCGCATCCATCCCGCCATCTCTGGGTGGACCTGGGGTCTCGCAACTGCCTTTTCCATAGGGGGAACCTGCATCGAGCCACTTGGCGAAGACCGCTTTCTCAGCCGCATTGTAGGTCGGAAAGACGGCCTGCTCGACGGCCGGCGGCATCGAGTTGTTGTTCAAGCGCGCGAAAGCGCGCCCACCCTTGTCCTTCAAACCCGGCAACCCGCCCCCG
>JANOHG010000566.1:0-3735 GCA_031406375.1 Archangiaceae bacterium
AGTTATCGACCAAGCGGCACCCGGCATCGAAGCTCAGCTCGCCGCAACCGACTACACCGGCGCGCTGAAGGCCCTGGCGGGCTTGCGCGCCGGCGTCGATGCCTTCTTCGACGGGGTGATGGTGATGGCCGAAGACAAAGAACTGATGAAGAACCGCGTTCGGTTGCTGATGGATGTCGCAGCGCTGTTCAGCCGGGTGGCCGACTTCGCGCAAATCCAATCGGAAATCTGAGCGCCGTAAGGCAGCCAGTTCTGCTAGGGGCTGCAACCCATGCGCTGTGTTCTCTTGATAGTGGGCGTTGCCGTGCTTTCGGGCTGCCCTCCTGAAACCTCCAACCGGTTGCCACCGGCCGGCCAGTTCTACTTCCCGACGGGCATCGTTCATGTCGACTCGCTGGATCCAACCAACAGCGAAGGCTTTCTGTACGTGGCGAGCGCGAACTTCGACAAGCGGTACGACTTCGGCAGTGTGATGGCTGTTGATCTGTCGAAGGTCGGCCTGCCCGCCTTTGGCGCGCCGGTGGGCTTCAATGACGCTGGCCTCGGAGGGCCCCTGCAGCTCACCGACCTCAAGCTGCTGCCTTCGTCGACCGTGTTGATCGCGCCTTTCGCGGGTGAGATGGCCCGGCTCGATCGCCCCGACGCGGGTGGAGTGCGGCTGTTCCTGCCGACCCGATCTGAAGAGCATCGGCTTTACGGGATCGACGCCCGCCTGCCGACTGCGGGCGAGTCACCGAGCCTCGAGTGCTTCAAGCCTCAACAAGGTTTGGACCCGACTGCGGCGGTCGAAGGAATGAGTCGCGATTGCACGCCCACCGGGATGTCGCTGGTTGCGTACGAGAAGACCGAGTCGGGGCTGCCAAGGGCACAGGCGCCAATTGGCGTTGCGATTTCGCCCCGCACCCGGGAAGTGTGGGTGACCTCGCTGCAGCAGGCCGACACTCCGCGCGGCAGCACCTTCAACCCGCGCGGATACGTGGTGCACGTCAACGTCGATACTCCATTTCTCAGAGAGGATGCGGGCTTCGACGATGTTGGAGCCGGAGCAACCAACAGCATCGCGGTGGGGCAGCGCTTCGCCTACGCCACAGGTCGGGTCTTCGCTTCGGGTATTCCCGCGAACCTGGTCCGGGCGATCGACACCACGAACTACACGACCTTCAACACCTTTCTCGAGAACACCTTCAACGTATTCGAGGGACGCGGCGTCGCGCTCTCGTCCAAGGAAGATCGGATCTACCTGTTGGGTCGATCGCCCGACACGCTGGTGATCGCGAGCATCACCGACCCGAACGGCTCGGTTCCGAACGTTCGCGTGCAGCGCTCGGTGCCGCTGCCTGAAGCGCCGAACCTGATTGCGACGATTCCTCGCCCGGGAAAAAGCGATCTGGTGATGATCACCTGCTCGTCCGCGGGGGTCGTCGTTTTCTATGACGATGAAGTCGGCAACCTCACCGCGCAGATTGCGGGCGTCGGTTTGCAGCCGTATGCAATCGCCATCGATTCCCGACCCACGGGTGGAGCACGGGTGTTCATCACCAACTTCACCGATGGGCGAGTGACCGTGATCGACGTGCCTGATCTGTCGCGGCCGGCGAGCGCGAAAATCGTTGCGTTCCTCGGCGCCAGCCAGCTGTGCATCACCCGAGGCGTCAACGAGCAGACGGCCTGTGATGGAGGTGTTCGGTGAGGCGCTTTTTCGTCCTGCTGGGCTTCGTGGTTTCACTTGGATGCAGCTCGACCCCAGTTGCCGCTTCGGCAGTTCTGGTGGGCGCGCACGACATGGTTCTGGTCGACAGCCTGCTTTTTACAACCTCGACCGACCGCGATGAGCTGCGGGTGCTCAACGTGTCTGCGAGCCCAGGCGACGTCGTTCGGCCCTTCATTCGGGCGCCCAATCCGCTCGAAGCGCTGTCGATTCCCGTGTTGGCGCGGCCTTCTGCGCTTTCGCGCGACGTGCGCTTCAAGAAGACCGAGAAGACCGAGAATGTGCTGCGCCTGGACATTGAGATGGGCAGTGAAGTCGGCGGGCCGTGGATCTACGCGACCCGCGCGGGCGGGTCGGAAATTTCGGTTATCGGGGCGGGGCCCGCCAGCGACGATAGTCAGCTTTCAGAGGTGAAGCGGGTGCCGACGTCGGCACCGGTCACTGCTTCCGCAGGTGCTTCGAAGTCGATAGACGAGAGGTCCGCAGCTGCTTCGAAGTCGAAAGACGACAGCAGCCTGTTCTTCGCGACGTTCGACGGTGAGGCCGCGCTGCTTCAGCGCATGAGTCTTCCTGGAACCGTTTCGGGCCTCAGGCCGATCACGCCTGCGGTGTTGGCGAAGGACCACGTGCGGATTATCGATCGGATCGTCGGAGAAGCGATCGTCGAGCTGCTGGTGGTGCCACGGGTACAAGGCCGCGGGATGTGTGAACCGGACATGCCTGCAGACGAGACCAAGTGGCCATGTCTGATCTTCGCGACCCGAACGATGCAGGGTAAGTCGGGCAGGGTGGTGCTGCTGGATCCGGAAAGCCTCGTTCAGCGCGAGCTGAAATTCCCTGGGCCGGTTCGCCTGCTCGCCATTCATGCGGCCACCTTCATCGAGGCTGGGAAGAAGTACCTTCCAGCTGGCCAGCGGGTTTTTGGCGTGCTCGACGAAGCGCGCTGTGGTGGCACCGATTGCGGAGGGGTTACCGCCGTCGACACCTTTACCGGAGAAATCGCGCTCGATTCTGCGGGGCTGCCGATGATTCCGATCTCGACGGGAAATTCGCTGCCCACCGGCCTCGCCGTGACCGCACGTGGGCAGCTGCTGTTGCCTCCCTCACTCGTCTCGGTGGCCGAGGGAGCACCGGTACCGACGCTACCGACGGTGGTCGAACTTTCGGCCGTGGGGGTGATCACCACCTCAACTGGCCTGTTCGTCTTCTTCGACGCCAACGGTTTGACGCCCTTCGATCTCGATTCCTCCCGAACCTTCGCCGACCCGATCGACGTCGGGCTGTATCGACCGGATGGGGTGCTGCACGCCTCTGACGGTGGATCGATACCCAGTTACGTCGCCGGCCCAGTCTTTGACGCTGGAGTCGGAATCACGTTCGCGAACGGCGCCTGGCGCTCAGAAGTAATCGACATCGTGGTCAATGGGCTGATTCCTGGCCTGCAGGAACGCACGGCGTCTCCTCCCCGCAGCGTCGAATTTCCGATTCCTCAAGAGCTGATCAGCCGCGTTCAACAGGGCGACACGGTGTTGGTGAAAAAGGCAGAAGGGGGCCTATGCCGTAGCCTCGTTGTCGAAGTCACGGGCAGCTCGGTCAAGACCACCGGGAACTGCATGGGCGACACCTACGCCGTGAGGGCGGGCGGCGCCGACCCCTATTTGGTCTCGAGCACTCTTACCGGCTACCTCGGTCGTTCGGGGCCCAACAGGGTTTTCAACTACAAGGGCAGCTACTACCAGCGCACGCCACCCTTCGACCCCAACGCCCCGACGTTCTCAGTGGTGCTGGGGCCAGGGAACGCGCAGCTCGAAGACGATTGGCGATGGAGCATTGACGTGCACCCCGCTGATCTTCCTTTTGTTCTCCAGGTATCGTCGGTGTCCGTCGGCTGTTCGACCAACGTGGCAAGCAGCGTGTTGTGGGATGTCAAACGGCAAGCGATTTTCAGCGTCTTCCCGTCGGCCAATGCCATCATTGAGGTGAATCCTAAGACCGCTGCGAATGGCACTTACAAGGGTGGCCAATGC
>JANOHG010000300.1:0-2305 GCA_031406375.1 Archangiaceae bacterium
CAAGGATGGCAGTCGTCTCCCGGCGGTGGTGTCGGTCACGGCGCTGCGCGACGCACAAGACGCCATCATCGGTTATCTCTTGATCGGTACGGACAATACCGCCCGCAAGCAGGTCGAAGCAGAGCAGAAGAAGCTCGATCAGCGGCTGCGTGATCAGCAGTTCTACACGCGGTCCTTGATCGAATCGAACATCGACGCGCTGATGACCACCGACCCGCACGGGATCATCACCGACGTGAACAAGCAGATGGAGGCGCTGACGGGCTGCACCCGCGACGAGCTGAAGATCGCCTTCTGAAGTGCCCCCCGCCTGAAGGTCTGATCCGGCGGACGCTGCGCGCTCAATCATCGTCGGGGCCGATGCAGCCGACATGCCGCGGACAAAGGCTCGCGATGGGGCGAAACGCGGGATCAGGAGGTGAGGCGTTTTTGTCGATCCCACAAGGCCGCCGCGGCGCAACGGCGGCTGGGACGTTGGCCGCTGCCATTTGATGCGTCAAGCGCTTCGGCGCAGTGACGGCAGCGTGTCGTCCAGTCCATTCCTCGGTAGCGCGCGGAACGTGGGACCCGGGGGCGAGGGCCAGCTTTGGCAAGGCGCGACGTCGCGCAGCCTGCGCACGATCTCGCGCGCGGCCTTCGCACCCGGTGGCCGTCGTGCCGGGTCCTTCGACAACAACAGCTGGACGAGCGCACCCACCACCGGAGGGATCCCAACGACCAACGAGGCGACAGACGGTGGCGCGGCGGTGCGGTGAAGGTGCAGCAGCTCGAGCGCGGTCGCGGCCTCGAACGGCAGCCGGCCGCTCAACATCTCGAAGAGCATCACGCCCAAGCTGTAGAGGTCGGCCTGGCCGTCGACCGGATCCCCTGCGGCCTGCTCGGGGCTGATGTACTCAGGGGTCCCAGCAATCAGGCTCGCGTGTCGACCCCTCTCCGCGCGCAGAGACCCGGCGCTGGCCGCCTCGGGACTCACGTCGAACTGGCGCGCGAGCCCGAAGTCGCAGACCTTCACCAACAGGTCGTCCTGCGCCTGCATGCTCAACATCACGTTTGCGGGCTTCAGATCGCGGTGCACCACCCCCACCTGGTGCGCGGCCGCGAGCCCCGAGAGGATCTCTTCGGCGAGCCCCAGAACATGCGTGACCGCCAGCGGCCCCGACCGTTCGCAAAGCTGGTGCAGCGACTCGCCTTCGAGGAACTCCATCATCAGGTAGGGCCCGCCGTCGGGGAGCAGCCCGAAGTTGACGATCTCGACGACGTTGCGGTGCTTGATCGCGCTGATCGCCCGCGCCTCGCCGAGGAAGCGCCGTTTCAGGTCTTCGTCCGAGCTGTACTCGGGCCGCAGCACCTTCACCGCGACGCGATGGCCGATCAGCGCGTGGCGGGCCTCGTAGACCACCCCCATGCCCCCCGACGAAACTCGCCGGCAGATGACGTAGCCCTGGAGGTCGACACCGATCAGCCCTTCGGTCGGGGGCGGGAGCAGCGCGGCGTTCGGCCCGCGCGCGTTGATCGTCTTCCCACGGTGGGCACCACGTGTCCGCCTGGGATCCAACCACTGGGTTCCGTTTGGCGAGTCCATACGCCTTTGCTCCGCAAGGCCGGTGCCAGCCGGCAGCACCGGCAGCCACCGCCGCCCACGCGCTTCTGCCCGAGGCACAATGGGCACCCGAGGCGATTTGCCCCACGCCGCGTGGACACCCACGCGGAAAAGCGCCCTGGTCCAGCGGGTGCGCAAGGGTAGGGCATGCCCAGCCACCGAACCCACTTCGTCGCCGCCGCGCTCCTCGCGAACGCCGCGCTCGCGACCGAGGTCAATCGTTCAAGTAGCGATTCAGGTCGAGCAGGCCGCCCTCGATCTTGTCTTCCTCGAGCGCCCGCCCGACGAACCAGTCGAAGCGGGTCCAGAAATCCTTCGAGCTGCGCCGTACGCCCCAGGCGTCAACGAAGCGGGTCCAGCTGTCGTCGTCGGGCCGCAACGCCCCAAGCTCCTCGAGGAACCTGGCGACCTGCCCGGGCTGGGCGACGATCAGCAGGTTGGGGTAGCTGCCAAGAGATCCTTTGACGATCGTCAGCGTGTCTTCCTTCGGCTCGCGGTACTGGGTCTCGAGGAACGCGAACGCGACGTTGAGGTGCGCACGGTTGCGGACGATCGTGTACACGTCGTCGCCCACCCGCAGCAGGGTGACGTCTGGAAACACCTGGGCGTACGGCGCGGCGCGATCGGCCAGCGACCGCATCACCTCCGGTGGCTGATGCGAAGCACCCACCACCTGGGCGGTGAGCAGCTTCGTCTTCACTTGGG
>JANOHG010000392.1:0-6272 GCA_031406375.1 Archangiaceae bacterium
GTCCAACGCAGATCTCGAAGTGGAGCATTCCGTCGTCACCTTCGAGCAACAGCGACCACCGCTCGGCGCCCAGCAGGCCCGACACCTTCTGGCCAATCAGCGTCAACACCTGGTCGACCTCGAGGGTAGACGTCAGCGCTTTGGCAATCTCGTTGAACACCGCCAGCTGCTCGACAGTGCGCTTCATCACGCTCAACAGATCAGCGGGATTCAATTGCGCTGCCCCCGTGGTTAAGAAGGTCCCCTTTTACACCATGCCTGCTCCTGCACTCATCCTTGCGTCCGCTTCTCCTCGCCGCCAACAACTGCTGGCCCAACTTGGCCTGAAGTTCGACGTCGAACCTGCCGATCTCGACGAGAGCGTGCACGAAGGGGAAGCTGCCCGCACTTATGTCGAACGGCTCGCTTGCGCGAAGGCCGCCGTCACCTCGTTGTTGCATCCTGGCGCGGTATGCCTTGCTGCCGACACGTCGGTGGTGGTGGATGATGAAATTCTCGGCAAGCCGCGCGACGACGCCGACGGGCGCGCGATGCTTGGGAGGCTCTCGGGGCGTTCGCATCTGGTGATGACAGGGGTGGCGATCGCCGGCCCCCTTGTCGAGTCGCTGGTGGTCGCGACCACGGTGCGCTTTCGCACGCTCAGCATGGCTGAAATCGTCTGGTACGTCGCCACCGGCGAGGGCCGCGACAAGGCCGGCGGCTATGCGTCGCAGGCGCGCGCCGGGGCATTCATCGAGGCGATCGACGGCAGCGTCAGCAGCGTCATTGGGCTGCCGCTGGCCGAGTCGCTTGCCCTACTCGAGCGCGCTGGAATCGAGCTGCCCTGGGCGGTGACATGACGCTGCTCTCTGACCGCTTCGCGCAAGCCGAGGCGCGAATCTGCGCGGCGTGTGCGCGGGCGGGCCGTTCGCGCGCCACAGTGCAGTTGGTCGCGGTGTCGAAGCTTCAACCTCCCGACGCCATTCGCCTAGCTTATGCGCTGGGCCACCGCGACTTCGCAGAGAACTACGCGCAGGAGTTGCGCGACAAGCACACCGCGCTCGCCTCTCTCGAAGGCATCCGGTGGCATGCGATTGGCGCGCTGCAGCCGAAGAACGCGAAATACGTCGCGAAGGCGGCCCACACCTTTCACGCCCTCGATCGGCTCGACACCGCCGCCGAGCTTTCGAAGCGAAGAGAAGGGGCCGCGTTGCGATGCCTGCTCGAAGTGAACGTCGGCAGCCAGGCGACCAAAGCTGGACTGGCTCCGAACGCGGTGGGCGACTTTGCGCTCGCGGTTCGCTCGTTGCCGCGGCTCGAGCTGGTGGGCCTGACCTGCCTTCCGCCTTTCAGCGAAGATCCTGAGGCTTCCCGCGTTCACTTTCGCGCGCTGAGGATGCTCGCGGGCAGCCTCGCGCTCAGCGAGCTGTCGATGGGCACCACCCAGGACTTCGAGGTCGCGATCGAAGAGGGCGCCACTCTGGTTCGCGTCGGCACTGCGCTGTTTGGCGAACGCAGCTGACCCGTGTTTTCAAAGCGCCTTGAACTTCACCCTCAGCTCATCGGTCACGGTCACCAGGTAGTCGCAGCCGCAGTAGTTGCAGAGCACCTCGTCACCGTCTCCCACGGGTGGGTCGACCGGATTGTTCGCGTCACACCCCGGACAATCGAACTCTTTGAACTTCACCTGGCCAGGAAGAAGGACCTTGTCGTCGTCATCGTCGTCGTAATACGGCTTGACCATCGCGCTCCTCCATCACCAACGGTTCATGAAGTCGGTCATCTCGCTCAACGCGCTGAGCCGAGCCTCTTTGATCGGCCGCAGAAACGCGGCCACCTCTCGAATCAGACCGCCCTTCTCTACCAGCGCCTCACGAGGAACCTCGACCGCTTCGACCTCGCCCTGCGCTACCGCCGAGCTCAAGCGCAACGTCTCACCGCTGAGCACCTCGGCTTCCCCGACCACGTCGCCGCGGGTCGCGTTTCCAAGCTCGACCATGTCCGCACCCTTCCGACCCGACAGGCGCACGTCACCGCGCAACACGAAGAACAGCGAGTTGCCTGAATCGCCCTGCTGGAAGAGAACGCTGCGATTGGGGTACCGACGCGCGACCCCCAGCTTCAGCACCGCATCGACTCTCGACCCGATCGCCTTGACGAAGGGCGTGCTGCACAACCCGACGTCGCCCCGCACCAGATCGCCGATGTCGGCCCGCTTGAGGGCGAGCTTCACCACCGTGTTCCTATCGTCGGGAGGCGTGCTCAAATCGCCTCGACTTCGGCATCCAGCGACGCGTCGTCCTGGGTCTGCGCGTCGACGCGGTAGCCAACCAACAAACCCAGCGGTGCGCGGTAGACCTTCACGACCAACTCCTGGACGATGGCGAAGGCACCATAAGGGAAAGGCCCGACGGGTGTCACACCACGTACACTTTGAATGGACTTCGAGCTCGAGACGTTCATGTCACAAGCGATGCGACAAATCAGTCAGACCGTCTTCGCCTGGCTGCTGGTGGCTGGGCAGGTGTTCGCCGCCCAACCGCAGATCCGATCTGCATTCGGACCCGGAGAACAGAGCACCTTCGAGGTGAGCTACCTGGGCATCCCCACCGGAACTGCGACCATCACCGTAGGGCTGAAGATGCAGGTCCAGGGACAGGACGTCTGGCCGCTGGTCTGCACCGCCCATACCGACCTCGACATCTACCCGGTGCGCGATCGGTTCGTTTCCTACTGGGACTTCACCGCTGGGCAGAACATCGCCTCTGAGTTCCACGCCGATGAGAACAAGAAGCGCCGCCGCGAGAAGTTTCGCTACGACCGCCCGCAGTCAAAGATCTTCGCCACCAAACAGGCCGGCGGAAAACCCGAGGTCGAACTTGTCTATGACGCTCGAGAGGGCGTCGTCGACCTCGCGGCCGCCGCGTTCGGGGTTCGCAACCGGCCGCTGCAGGTGAACGAAGAGATTTCAGTGCCAATCTTCACCGGCACCATCACCTACCAGATGAAAGCGAAGGTCGAAGGACGTGAGACAATCCAAACCCCGATGGGAACCAAGGACTGCGTGAAGGTCAGCTTCACTGCAGACTGGTCGGGGATGCTGGCGCCCAGACGCGCGCTGACGATGTGGTTCACCGACGACGCGTTCCACGTGCCGGTGCGCTTTTCGGCCCAATTGGTTCTCGGCACGGTGCTCGCCGAGCTGAAGACTTTTTATCCGGGAAAGGACTACTCACGATGAGACCGCTGGCAATCGCCGTTGTGCTTCAGTCGCTTGTCGCCGTCGCGGCAGCTCCTTCGCCGCCTGTTGCCGCCGTGGTTCCTTTTCCAACCGACCTCGAGTGTGGCGCACTGCCACCGGTGCGACTGCCGCTCGCCTTTCAGGCCGGGGAAACGCTCGACTACGACCTTGACGCGATGGGCGCCAAGGCAGGGCGGATGACGATGAAGGTGCTGCCGCAGAAGAATGGCGCACTGCCGGTCGAAGTCAGTGCACAGACCAACACCTTCTTTTCCAAGGTCAGAAAGGTCAAGGGCTCGGGTACCAGCTACATGAATCCACGGACGCTGCGGCCGCTTCGGTACTTCGAGGATTCGGTCGAAGACAGTGTTCATCGAATCGCTGATGTCGCGTTTTACCCGAAGGACAAACGGGTGCACCTGGTGAGCACGATCGACGGCACGACCCACCAATGGGACATGGGCTGGGCGAACGAAGGCCTCGATGTCGCGGGGACTATCTACATGCTGCGCCAGCTTCCGTTTAAAGAGGGCCTGAAGGTCTGCTTCGACGCCTACGGCATCCGGCGAATGTGGCGAACCTGGGGCCGCGTCGTCGGCAAAGAACACATCTCGATGCCCGTCGGTGAGTTCGAGGCGTGGCACATCGAAGGCGTCGCTGCGCGCATCGACATGCCCGACGTCCGCCGTGAGATTCACGTCTGGATCACCGACGATCCGCGCCGACTGCCCCTCGCCGCGCTTGGCGCGATCGACCTGGGAACCGTTCGCGCAACGCTGACTGGCTTCACCCGCCCAGGCGACAAGCAGACCCGCGCTGAGCCGAAAGGCAACCTGAAGTGGTAGTCAGCCGTTCTTGAGCTTGCCCGCAGCCTGAGACAATCGCTTTCTCAGCTGCGCGGCGACGACCATCAAGTACTCGAGACGATTGAGCACGCGAAAGTCGTCGGCCAGCTCAACCAGCCGAATCCCAGTCGGTCGTTCGCTGCGCAGCGCCTCGAGCACGTCGGTGAAGTGCGCTTCGACTTCACCAATCGCGTCGAGCCCTTCGCGAAGATCGTCCTCGAGAAAATCGAGCA
Organism: Archangiaceae bacterium; assembly: GCA_031406375.1. GTDB lineage: Bacteria > Myxococcota > Myxococcia > Myxococcales > Myxococcaceae > JAGSPQ01. Next base: position 4,299 of record JANOHG010000392.1, read on the forward strand.
GCACCTCACTGTCTTCGCGTTTGGGGAGGAAGCGTTCGAGTCGATCGACCGACTCTTTGATTGCGTCCACCGAACGAGACAACGGGTGGGGATCAGCCAATGCGTGGGCAGTTGCCATGCAGCAGACGCTACAGGCATGATCGATTCGGTCAATTTTTCAAAGCACGATCGATCAGAAGATCGGTCAAACCGCGCCTGGTTGGTAGCAGGCGCGAGAACGGATTCAGATCAAACCGCGGGCGCGGCGAATTTGCTCGATCGTCTTGTTGTACTCGACCTCGAACGCCGACGTGCCTTCCTGCAGGTGCTTCAGTCGGCCACGCGCTTCACGGTCGATCTCGTCGTCGACGTCGAGGTGCTTCTTCATCGACTGGAAAATCTTCGAGCGCATCACCGTATCGGCCGAGAACACTTCTTCGACGTTGCGAGAGATGAGAAGGAAATCGAGCATCTGGTTGATGCAGTACTCGATGCCTTCGTCGCCCATCTTGAAGCCGCGTACATCTGCCATCTCGCGCTTCACCTGATTGAACTTCGACGCGTCGTAGCCGCGACGCTCAAGTGCTTCACGGGTGGCCTGATTCACGCGCTCTTCCGCGGCCAGGTACTCGCGCATGATCGCCGAAAGGTCCATTTCGGCGTCCGCAATCCGCATCGTCTCGACCTCGACGTCCCCGTCCTGCATCAGGCGCTGAACCACCTCGCGGGAAATGATGGGAATCACTTTAGGGTACAGCCGCATGGTCACGATCCTTCGCGTGAGGAGACTTCGACCCCCGATCGTTTACGCAACCCAGTGTGAAGGGGCAACGAAAAACCCTTCGGAGCACAAGCGATTTCGCCATCTTGAAGACGCGATTGCCTTCTTTGCGCTGGCTTTTTGCGCCAGGAACGGGTCGCTAACCGCAAGCCTTGAACCTTCTAACGTCTCGGCGGAGTGCCAGGCCTGCCGTTGAGCAGCACTGCCTGCTGTACCCACCGGGTGAGAACGCGAACGTCGAGGCCGCCAACGGCGCTGATCTTGATGTGCCTCATTCTCAATCCATCTCCTTCGAGCACGTGAGCCGAACGGGCGACCCGAAGCGCAGAACGAGGAACCGTCAGCTCAGCGCCGCGCCAAAATCCGAAGTTGACGTGGCTCTGGTGCGCCTTGATGTACGCGAACGGACCATCAACCTCGTAAACAGGCTGCGCCCACTTGAACGTTTCGATCGCCTCAGGTGCCGCAGCGGCCACCAACCCACGCAACCGGTTGACGATCAGCTGCATCGCGGGGGGCAGCATCTGCACATACCCGTCGACGGTAACCGGCCTGGCTGCGACCTTCTTTCTCGACGCATCGGCCGCCTTGCGCGTTGTGGCCACCTTGGGGTTTGCGACTTGTCGCCGGCTCCGCTTCGCCAGACGCTTGGGTTTGGACATGCGATGCAACCTACTCCGCGTTAGGTCTGTGCCCGAACCACTTTGAACGAGCCGACTTTGACCACTGCAATTCGCGTATTCTCCGATTACGTCTGCCCATGGTGCTACGTCGGGCTCAAGGAAGCCGAACGGCTTCATGACCAGTTCGATGTCGAAATCGATTGGCAGCCTTTCGAGCTGAGGCCTGATGCGCCCGAATCGGGGTGGGCGATCCCCGAGCAGATTCGCGCGAAAATGTCGGATCCGAACAATCCGCTGAAGCTTCGCGCTCGAAAGCTCGGCATCACGCTCCACGAGCGCGAATGGATTCCATCGTCGCGTCGTGCCCATGAGTGCACCGAGTTCGCGCGACAGGGCGGCAAGCTCGAGCCGTTTCATGCCGAGGTGCTGGCCGCGTACTGGAGCCACGGCAAAGACATTCACGACTGGGCGGTGTTGCAGGCGTGCGCGACGACGGCCGGCCTTGATGCAGCCGCGATGAAGGCCGAAGTCGAAGCCGGGGGATTCAAGGCCGCGGTGGACGCAAGGGTAGAGGCAGCGCACGCACAGGGG
>JANOHG010000400.1:0-7898 GCA_031406375.1 Archangiaceae bacterium
CAGCAACGCCATCAAGCTCACCAGGTAATAGTGGTTCAGGTAGTTCGAAACGTCGATCAGCTGAATCCAGGTGAAGACAAGGAAAAGAGCGATGGTTGCGACGCGGTAGAAGAGGCCCGCAGCGACGGCGAGACCCAGCAAACCCAGCGCGACGAACAGCGCGTGAATCCCCTGCGCAGACAGCGCCGGAACCCATTCGAAGCCCCAGTAGGTGAAGCGAAAGTGCGGGCGCACGAAGAGCTCGTCAATCCACCCGTAGACCAGGAAGCGGGCCGCCGAGATCGCCACCAGACTGCCGAACGCAATTCGAAACGCGACCAGCGCCGCGGTGTCACGAGGGGCAAAGGCCTTCTCAATCATTGTCGCCCTCGAGCGAATGCGGAATTTCGAGATCGAGCACACCCATCATCTCGGTCTTCAGAAGATCGGTCATCTTCTTGACTGCATCGTACAGGCCCCGCACCGACCCTGGGTCATCGCGAAGCGCTACCCCGAAGTCGGGCTCTTCGATCGCGGCCAGCGCGGCGTCGGCGCCGTCGATCGCGTCCGACATTCGCTTCGCCAACCCGTCAGCGCTCACCGCACGCAGCAGATCATCGAAGCCCACTGCCTGCGGGTTGTTGCCACAGCCGGCATAGACCCGTCGAAACCCCTCGAAGTTTGCCTTCACGTTCGCTTTCGAGCGGGCACCAAACTGTGACTCGAGCAATTCGAGGCAGGGAGCAACCGCACAGTCGCGAAGGCCGATCGGCCGTGCCAGCTTCAAGTCTTTGAGTTCGTGCTCGACGTAAAACAGCGCGTCGCTGACCAGGTTCAACAACTGCTGCTGGCTCTTGGGTGTCGCGCCGCTTTGCTCGCCGCCTTTGAGCACGGCGAGAAAGTCGGTGTCCCACCGCTTGACGAGCTCATCGGCGCGCAGCCGCACCTGCGCCGCCGCTGCCGAGGCGTACTGCCAGCGGCGTGCTTGAAGCTCCGTCGAGCTCAGCGCGGCCCACGAGCCGGTGGCGACGATCGTCGACGTCGAAGGGCAGGTGGTTGCGGCGCCCTCGTAGAACAGCAGATATTCGATCGCGTAGAGCCCTCGCCGATTGATGAGTTGTGCTGCCAACCCTGACTCGTAGCTCTTCGCAACCAGCGCTTCTTCGATCGCGCAGCGGCTCACCAGCGGCCACGAATAGATCTGATCTCGTAAGTCTGCTCCGCCCAGTGAGGCAGAGCTGGCCGCTGGGCCGAACTGCATCACCTCACTGATTTGCCATTGGTCCACCGCCGCGTGAAACGCCTCGCGCGCTGGGGTCATCGTCTGTGGAGAAGGGGATCCAGTCAGCGACTGCTCGAGTGCGATCGCTGCAGCCTGGAAATCGCGGGCGCTCGAAACGACGCAGTCACCCGTGCTCGACAGCATCTGCGCACGCGTCACCGTGAAGCCACTGTCTTCGGGGCCTCCGTCAGGCGCCCGCTTGCCTTGAGTGCAGGATGAAGCGAGCAGGGCAATTGCCAGCGAAAACGGAAGCGCTTGACGCACGTGCTTGATTGTGATTTTGATAATCAAAGTCATTTAACGCAGCATCATGATTCGACGCCTTACGAACAACAAGGCCCACAGAAAGGAACCAACATGCAGAACGCTGGCTGGCTGATCGTGGTGAGTGCCGCAGTGACCCTGGGTTGCCCAGGCCCTGGCAATACCGACGCGGGAATGGATTCAGGGGTGGGCGGCGATGGGGGTTCAAATGCCGACGCAGGCCCAGTGGACCTCGACATCGCGGTTGTCCGCTTCAACCTCAACGGCACCCTCGACCCAACCTTTGGTGAGGGAGGAGTAGCCCGCATCGATCTCGGCGCCGGCGCTGGCACCGTGCGTGACAACTTGTGGAGCGTCACCCGCGACAGCGCCGATCGGGTGGTGCTCTTCGGGTCGACCAAAACAGCAGGACGCGCAGACGCTGATCGGGCGGTCGTCCGGTTGACGGCCGATGGAGCGGTCGACACGTCGTTCGGCACCAACGGAATACAGCTGCTCAATATTGGAAACTACTCGGACAACGCCCGCGGCGGCCTCGTTCAGCCCGACGGGAAAATCGTCAGCACAGGGTACACGTCGCAGCCCACCGGTGTCGGGGCCCAGAGTTCGCCCCGGGTCGTCATTCAGCGGCTGGATTCCGCGGGAGTTCCGGACTCGACGTTCGGCGTTGGCGGAGTCGTCAATTCGACGCCGTTCTCCAATGCCGATGGCGGCGAATGGGGCATCGCAGAGTCGTACGCGGTCGCGATGCAGGGCAACCGGTACGTGTCGGGTGGGTATGGGCGGTCGGCGCCTTCGGGCCCGACGAATCAAATCGCGTTTCGCTATTCAAGTTCCGGTGTGCTCGACCCCACCTGGGGAAACAACGGTGTCTTCGAGTTCGATCTGGTCGGAAGTGATGATCGCGTTCGCAACCTGGTGGTGCTGCGCGATGACCGGGTGTTGCTGCTCGGCAGCGGAAGCCCGACGACAGGGCAAATCGACGCGATGGCCACGATGCTGACGAGCAACGGCGTCGTCGACACTTCGTTCAACGCGCTTGGCTACAAGCTCTTCAGCTTCGGCCGCCCCGACGAGGCCTGGTTCGGAACCGCGCTGTCGCCGACGGGTTCGGTGGTCGCGGCGGTTGGCCACTGCGCGGGTGGCGGCGAAGACGACGACTCGACGCTGCTGCTGTTGCCAGTCGCCATCGGTGCTCCGGCCGAGTTTGCTCGGCCGATGCCAACTTCCGACACCGGCAATGATCGTTTCACGAGCGTGGTCTTCGATTTGACGGGAAAAGTGGTCGCCGCTGGGTTCGTCGTCGAAGCAGGCGACAGTCGAATGGTGGTGGCGCGCTTCAATGCCGATGGAAGCCGCGACCTGAGCTTCGGAACCGGCGGAATCGCGAAAATCAACGTCTCGGTCGGAACAACCGATGAAATCGCGCGCGCCGTCGTCATCCAGTCAGACGGAAAAATCATCATCGCCGGTGTCGCGGATCACTTGACCGCGCAAATGCGTTGATTAACGCGGCAGTCATTGCGGCGCTGATTGGAGCCTTGCCGGTCGCAGCCGAAGAAGCACCTGACGCAGGAGTGTTCGAGGACGCGGGGCAAGCGGCCGACGCAGCGCAGGCCAACCCCTCGATCGAAGAGGCGCCCGACGCAGGCCTAGGCGAAGCTGCGCCATCCGGGGGCTCTCGCGAGCCTCGTGTGCTCGAATCGTTCGTCATCGGCACGCCGGAAGAGCGAACGGCGGGCTCGGTGCACACGTTGAAGGCCTCGAAGCTGAACCGCTTCGAGCTCGATGATCCCGCGGCGATCCTCCAGTCGGTGCCAGGCGTCTACGTGCGAGGGGAAGATGGGTTTGGGCTTCGCCCCAACATCGGCCTGCGCGGCGCGAACTCCGATCGAAGCAAGAAGGTGACCCTGATGGAAGACGGGGTGCTGCTCGGGCCCGCTCCGTACTCGGCGCCAGCTGCCTACTACTTCCCGTTGATGACGCGCATGGAGAGCGTTCGGGTGGTGAAGGGGCCGGCGGCGATTATGTACGGCCCCCACACCATTGGCGGCGCTGTCGATCTGATCACGCGTGACGTTCCTTCAGGGCAGACAGCCGGAGCGGATCTGGGAATCGGCCAGTACCTCGCTGGCAAGGCGCACGCGTGGCTCGGCGGTGGCGATTCGAACACCGGGTTTCTCATCGAGGGCGTGCATCTTCGCAGCAGCGGCTTCAAGCAGCTCGACGAAGGAGGCGACACCGGGTTCTCGCGCAATGAGTGGATGGCGAAAGGACGCCACGCGCTCGAGCTTCGGGGAGTGCGGCATCTGTTCTCGGTGAAGCTCGGCTTTTCGAGCGAAACCTCGAATGAGACCTACCTCGGTCTAAGCGACGAAGACTTCCGCGCCAACCCGTTGCGCCGGTATGCCGCCAGTGCGCTTGACCGAATGGAGTGGTACCGGACCCAGCTGACCGCAACCCACCGGGTGCAGCTTGGGCCGCTCGATTGGACGACCGTCGTCTACCGCCACGACTTCCAACGCACCTGGCGCAAGATCAACCGCTTCGCCGGTGAGGCGATCGCCACTGTCCTCGATCTTCCGACCAGGCCGCGCAATCAGGTGTTCTACAATGTGCTCAGCGGTCAGCAAGACTCGGCGAGCGCGGGCGAACGGCTGATGATCGGGCCCAACCGGCGTGAATTCGTCTCGCAGGGAATTCAGACGACGGCGCGAGCTGCCTTTAAGACTGGCCCGGTTGAGCACGCGCTCGAGGTGCAGGCGCGCTATCACTTCGACGCGATCGAACGGCTTCACACCGAAGATGCTTTCGAGATGCGTTCGGGAGCGCTGGTGTTCGCCAATTTGCCGACCACGACGCAGGTCAGCAACCGCGATGCGTCTCACGCGGTCGCAGTGCACGCCAATGACGCGATTGCGTTGGGCCCGGTGACGGTGACCCCCGGGGTGCGCGTCGAGGCCATTCGATCTGAAACGAAGGATCGCCTCACCGGCGCGTTTGCGCGGGGCGCGACCGAAGTTGTCCTTCCCGGGCTTGGGGCGCACTGGGCGATGCTCGAGAACCTGGGCGTCTTCGGCGGCGTGTACCAGGGTTTTTCACCGCCAGCCCCCGGCCAGCCTGCGACCGTGTTGCCCGAGTCGAGCATCAACTGGGAAGCGGGGGCTCGTTGGAGCCGCCGCCAGGAACGCGTCGAGCTGATCGGCTTCTTCAACGACTACGCGAACCTCACCGATGTGTGCACCTTTTCCAACGGGTGCGTGGGCGCGAACCTTGATCGCCAGTTCGATGCGGGGAAGGCGAACATCTTCGGGCTCGAGGCCTATGCCGAGAAGACCTGGCGCATCGGCACGGTGAAGTTCCCCGCCTCGGTGGCCTACACGCTGACCAAGACCCGGCTGCTCGAGGATTTCGAATCCGATGATCCCCAGCTTGGAAGCGTGAAAGCGGGCGATGAGCTGCCCTACGTGCCGATGCACCAACTCAACGTTTCCGCAGGAGTCGACGTGTGGCGGATTGGCTTTCATGCGCAGCTCACCTTCGTCGATCGAATGCGAGAGCAGGCCGGCAGCGGTGCGCTCGTCGACGCGAAGGCCACCGATTCGCAGCTGGTGTTAGACCTTCATCTGGGCGTGAAGCTCAACGACTACACTCAGGTGTACCTCGATGTTCGAAATGCGCTCGACAGTCATGCGCTGGTCGCGCGGCGCCCGTTTGGCGCTCGTCCCAACGCGCCGCGAACGATTCTCGGTGGTCTGAAGATCACCTACTGACGAGCACGGTGACCCCCTCGTGGTGAACAGGACCCGCAAGGATGAAGTTGCTGCGCAGTCACACTCGGCCTTGGTATCGCAGAACACCTGGCCCCGCTCGCACCAGGCGCCAACCGCGCTCGCCGATCGACCGACAGCACCAGAGTTTGGAAAAGGCCACGCGAACCCTGCTCAACCGCGGCAACTGTCCTGACGCCTGGACAGTGACCTCTGCCGCCAACCTTCCAGCCTCAAGTACCGTGCGCTGCCACCACCGAAAGGGAAAGACCGCATGGCAACGGCGGAAGAGGGAAAGCTCGCTAAGCCAGTACGACAGCTCAGAAGATACGCGAGGAAGATGGCGGGCAGGTCGACGGGCCGGCAACTCAGGGTCGCGAGTGGGCGGTGAGAAACGCCGCAAGGCTGGGAGCGAATTGATCGCTGGCCACCGGGTTGTGACCCACCTCGGTCATCGTCCACAGCTCGGTCGAAATCCCCGGAGGGCACTCGGCAAACGCATCGACCGTCGTCTCGCTGCCCGCGATTCTCGAGTCGAGATCGAGCACGCGCCCGGTGCGAGTCAGTGTTCCGGTGCATTTGTTGTTGCGAGCCCAGACGTCCACCGTCTGCCGCGCCGACGGTACGGTGGGGTCGGGCGGGTCATGCTGGACGTCGCCGTAGTAGCCGATCGCTTCGTCCTGATCGCCGTGCACTTGAAGCACTGAGACGGTGCGCGACGGAGCGCACGCGCTCTGTACCATCGTTACCTGGCCTGCAACGCTGACCACCGCTGCGACATCATTTGCCGCATCGCAGGCCATTCGGTGCGCCATGTGCGCGCCTTGAGAGTGGCCCACCACGAACACCTTTCCCGGGTCGATCGCGTATTTGCGCTGCATGTCGTGGATGATCGCAGTCAGGTACTCGACGTCCCAATAAGGCGAATGTCTGGGGCCAGGGTGCCAAGCGCGCGCCCTGCGGGAATCCACCTTTCCGTTTGGAGCGACAATCAACATCTTTGGCTTCAGCTCGGTCAGCCGCAGCGAGTTGAGCGTTTGTTCCCCTTCGCCGCCGTAGCCGTGGAGCACCAGCAGAAGCGGCCACTTCGTCGACGCTTCGTAGCCGGTGGGAATCAGCGAGACGTACGGCCGCTGGTTGAGCAGCTCTTCTTCGCTGGGTGCAGTTTCCACCGGGGGAAGAAGAGGTGGTTCTGGCGGCTGCCAGCAGGAACTCAAGCCGACGGTCGCGATGATTGCCCAACGCATGTGGGCATCTTGCCTCAGTTCATTCACCCGTGGGACCCCAGTGGGTCGGTTCGGGGCGACGGCTCCTGGTCGATTTGTCGGAAGCCGTGAAATCGCGGAAATACAAACCGAATTTTCATGGCGAATCAGGGGAATGCGCGATCGCCCCCCGGCATCGCCGCAAGGTGCTTTGCCCTTCGGCGAGCAGCGGTCGTGGCGAAGGCGGCCGTGACGCGCGCCACCGCGCCGTTGGGTTGATTGAGGTTAAGGCAGGTAGACGACCCCAACGAACGCAGGGCTGCTGACCGCCTTCGTCTGCCCGAGCGAAGTCAGCGCGCCAGTAAGCACGTTGATCCGGAAGCTGGTGATCGTCCCCGAGTTCTGGTTCGCGACGAGCAGCACGCTGCCCCCAGGGTCGATCGCGAAGTTGCGAGGCGTGTTGCCACCCGTCGGGGTGTGCCCAATCAGCGTCATCAGGCCGGCGGTCTGGTCCAAAGAGAACGCGACGATCGAGTTGTGACCCCGGTTACTGCCGTAGAGGACTTGGCCATTGGGGTGCACGAAGACTTCGGCGGTGGTGTTGGCTCCGCCGACCCCCGCGGGAAGGGTGGAGACTTTCTGAAGGGGCGTGAGCTGCCCTGCCGCGCTGAACGCGAGCGCTTCCATCGTGCTCGACAGTTCGTTGATCAGGTACGCGAACTTTCCACCGGGATGAAATGCGAGGTGCCGCGGACCCGCGCCGCCGTCGGTGGCCATCGATCCGTTGTTGGTGAGCGTTCCGGCGTCGGCATTGAACAGGTACTGCACGACCCGGTTGTCGCCCAAGGTTGGCACGACGACGAACTTGTTGGTTGGGTCGGTGAGGATTTGATGCGCGTTCGCACCTGAATTGTCGGTGTCGGAAAAGAGACCCAGGCCGCCATCGGGGCGCACCGGGAAGACCGCGACGCTACCGCTGGTGTAGTTGGCGACGAACACCCAGCGCCCGGTTTGATCAACTGAGACATGGGTGGGCTCGTCCCCTTGCGACGGCTGACTGTTGAGCGGCGACAGCATTCCGTTCGCAGGGTTGATTGCGAACGCGCTGACGGCTTTGGAGCCCTCGTTTGCCGCATAGAGATTGCGCTTGGCGGGATCGACCGCCAGGAACGACGGGTTCGACGAGGCGATGACTGAGCCCGCGTCTGCCAGGCCCCCGGTGCCAACGTCGAGCTTGAAGATCGAAATGATGCCGCCGCCACCGCTGACGTAGACGTAAGGCGTGCCGGTAACCACACCGCCACCGCCCGCACCGCCCGCGGTGCCGCCGCCTGCGCCACCGCCCGCCCCGCTTCCTCCGGAGCCTCCCGCCGAACCACCACCGCTTCCTCCGGAGCC
>JANOHG010000402.1:0-4267 GCA_031406375.1 Archangiaceae bacterium
GGCAGCACCAGCGCGAGCCACGTCAACGCGGTGTGCCCTGACAGGGCCCGCAGCAGCGGCACTGAATCGAGGAAGCTGAAGTTCCAGCGCGTCAGCTGCGCGATGGAAGGCGTGGCCGACGGCGACGAGAAGACGGCCTCGAGAAGAAAGGTTCCCAGCGCGAGCATGACGAGGTTCAGCGCCATGCCCGAGACGACCTGGTCGCTTCTCCACCGAATGCAAAGAAAGCCATGGATCCCCGCGACCGCGGCGCCGGCCAGCATCCCCACCAAGACTCCCAACGGCGTCGGCACCGCCAGTGCCGCCACCGCCGCGGCGAATGCTCCTGCGCGCATCATTCCTTCGACGCCGACGTTCACCACGCCCGCGCGCTCGGACAAGGTTGCTCCCAGCGCAGCGAAGATCAACGCGGGGGCGGCCTCGAGCGTCGACGAAAGGATTGCCTCGATGAGCGCGATCACGCCGCCGCCTTCTTCGCCAGTCGCGTCAACACGTATTCCCAGATCAGCTTGCCAGCCACCAGTAGCAAAGCCAGCCCTTGAATCAGCTCGGGGAAGCTCTTGTGAACGCCGAACAACTGCATCCGGGTGCCTCCGGCGCGCAAAGCGCCAAAGAGAACCGCGCTCGCGAACACTCCCAAGGGGTGACCTTGGCCAATCAGCGCCATCGCGATTCCATCGAAGCCGTAGGGTGCTCCGAGCGTCGCCGGATACTTGTGCTCAGTGCCAAGCACGAGCACCGCGCCCGCGAGCCCTGCCAGCGCGCCAGAAACAGCCATCGCTTCGAGCATGCGACGACCCACGTTGATTCCCGCAGCGCGCGCCGCTGCCGGAGCCAGACCCACCGCGCGCCACTGGTAGCCGTGCTGGGTTCGCTGCAGCCAAACGGCCAGGGCAATTGCCAGTGCGATCGCGAGAATGAAGCCGAGGTTCAGCCGGGAACCGCTTCCCAGAAGCAGTGGCAACAGCGCAGTCGACGCGACTTCTTCCGTACCCGACATCGAATGGACTGCATTCACTGAGCCACGAAGCGGCCCCCCCACCAGCCAGTTGTCGATTACCGCGATGGCAATCCAGTGGAGCATGATGGTGCTAATCACCTCATGCACCCCGCGGCGCCGCTTCAGCTCGGCGGCGATCAACGCGTAGAGGCTGCCGCCAATCGCGGCAACCACCAGACACAACGGCAGGTGCAATACCCCCGGCAGCGAGAAGACGGCGCCACACACCGCGGCGCACAGCGCACCCACCATCATCTGGCCCTGTGCACCGATGTTGAATAGCCCGACCCGGAACGCGACCGCCACCGAGAGGCCAGTGAGCGACAAAATCGCAGCCTTGGTGCCCGCTTCTCCCAATGGCCGCAGCAGCACGCTGCCGCCGGCTCCGTCGATGAAGCGCGGCCAGTCGCCGATGGCGCCCCAGAGCATCGCGGCATACGCGTCGAGCGCGATCCCCAAACCGCCGCGGGTCACCGCGACGGCGTCGAAACACACCAGCAGCGCCGTGGCGATGGACAACACCGACGGAAGCGCGCGCCTGACGTTCATGGTGACCACTGATGACAGGTCGAGCTCACGGGGTTCTCAAATTCGGGGGCGTAAGGCGGCTGGGTTGGCAGCGACCCTTCACGTGGCACCCAGCATTCGGCGGCCAAGCTCGCGTTCGTCGACAGCGGCTCGCGCGAACTCGCCATTCGTTCGGCCGTCGAACATCACCACCACCCGATCCGCGAGCGCGAGCACTTCATCAAGATCGAGCGAGACCAACAGCACCCCGCATCCCTCGTCACGCGCCCGACGAAGGTGCCCACGCACGGCCTCGACGGCGGCAATGTCGAGCCCGCGGGTAGGCTGGACCACCACCAACAGCTTCGCCGCAGCGTCGAGCTCACGCGCCACCACCAACTTTTGCTGATTGCCTCCTGACAGTTCTGCCATCCGCCGGGTCGGATCGCGTGGCCGTACGTCGTGGGCCTCGAGCAGCGCTGCGGTGCGCGCGCGTCTTCCCGCGAAGTCGATGAATGGCCCTCGTGCGAACGGCGGTAGGTGGTGCCTGCCCAGCGCCACGTTCTCTTCAAGGGTAAAGTCGCCCACCATCGCGCGCAACTGCCGATCCTCTGGAATGTGGGTCACGCCCAGCTGCCTCGCAATGCTCGGCGTCAACGCGCTGCGCGGCGTGCCGGCGATCGTCACCGTGCCGCGCTTCCACGCACGCAGCCCGGTGACGACCTCTGCGAGCTCGCGCTGCCCGTTTCCGTCCACTCCCGCGATGCCGACGATTTCGCCCGCATGCACTTTCAGGCTCACCGCCTCGAGCCCCACCGCATCGACCGCATTCAGCGCGAGCACCACCGTGCCAAGCGGCCCTGCCGCGAGCCCGCCTGAGGAAGGGGTAACGCGAAGCGCATCACCCCCCACCATCAACTCGGCGAGCGCGTTCGGCGATGTTTCAGCGGGCTTCAACCCATCGGCGACTTTCTTTCCGCGCCTCATCACCGCGATCCGCGTCGCGAACGCGAGCACTTCTTTGAGCTTGTGCGAGATCAACACCACCGTCTTCCCGGAATCCGCCAACGCGCGCGTCACCGCGAACAACTCATCGGCTTCCTGTGGAGTCAGCACCGCAGTCGGCTCATCAAGAATCAGGGTCGTTGCTCCGCGATGGAGCGCCTTCACAATCTCTACCTTCTGCTGACTGCCGACGCTCAGCGAGTCGACCCGCGCGCGCGCATCGAGCACGAAGCCGAACCGCTTGCACGTCTCTTCGACCTCTCGCACCGCGCGCTTGAGATCTACCCGACCGCGCGCCAGCGGCTCAGCTCCCAGCACCACGTTCTCGGCGACGCTCAACGTCGGCACGAGCGTGAAGTGCTGCTGCACCATTCCCACGCCGAGCTTCAAAGCGTCTTTAGGGCTCTTCAGGCGCACCACCGTCTTGTCGAAGCGCAAGGTGCCTGCGTCTGGCTGATACAGACCGTAGAGCACGTTCATCAGCGACGATTTTCCCGCGCCGTTCTCGCCAATCAGCCCCACCCGTTCGCCCGGCTCCAACTCGAGCGACACATCGTCCAGCGCGCACGCGCCGCCAAAGCGCTTGGTGATGTGCTCGAGCGAGATTCCCGGCATCTTCAGGTCGGTGGAATGAACGCTTCCAGCTCAGCGATGTTGCTGGGAACCTTCAGCTTACCTTCGATAATTTGCGCCTTCAGCGCCGCCACTTTTTCGAGCGCAGCGGCCTTGTCTGGAAACTCGACCAGCACCGGGGCAAGCGAGACCCCGCCTTCTTTGAGCCCCATCACCCTATCGCCCGCGGTGAAGGTGCCATCGACCAAGTCTTTCGTCGCTTCCCACACCGCGAGGTCCACCCGCTTCACCATCGAGGTCAGCATCGCGTCCGGTGCGAGGTGCGCCTGGTCGGAATCAACGCCGATCGCGAACACCTTTTTGCCCGCCGCCCGCGCTTCCTTCACCGCTTGAATCGCGCCCAGACCGTCTGAGCCTGCGGCGTGAAAGACAATCTCGGATCCCTTTGAAATCAGATCCTGCGCAACCTGTTTGCCAGCCGCGACGTTGTCAAAGCTGCCGGTGTACGTCGCGAAGACCTGGGCCTTTGGGTTCGTCGTCTTTACGCCCGCGCGAAAGCCGGCTTCGAATTTCTTGATCAACGGAATCTCCATTCCTCCGATGAAGCCGAGCTTCTCGCGCGCGACCAACCCCGCCAGCGCGCCCGCGAGAAAGCTGCCTTCTTCTTCTTTGAAGACCACCGTGCGCACATTTGGCAGCGCGGTCGGCCGGCCTTTGGAATCGAGAATCGGAGAATCGATCAGCAAGAATTTCGAGTTTGGATTCGCCTTCGCGACCGCTTCGACGGCGTTCTCGAGCATGAACCCGGTGCCAACCACCAGGTCCGCGCCCTGGTCGACCAACAGTCCAAGGTTCGGCTGGTAGTCCTCTTGCGCCTTGCTCTGCACCACCATCGGCCGCACCTGCAACGCCTGAACACGGCCCGTTAAGTCATCGGGAATACTCTTCGCCAGCTCGTCCGCCGACAACGCCTCGTAGCTTCCGCCTTTGAAGCGCGAGCCCGCCCCCCACGCCTCGAGGCCCCGCAGCGCAGAATCGTTGAACGACTGATCGCCTCGGCCTCCGATGTCGGTCACGAGCCCGACGGTCTTGACGCTCTTTGGGTTGGCTGCCGGCGCTGACGGTTCGGATTTCTTACAGCCGAGAACCGCGACGAGCCCAACGACACACCAGCGCAGACAG
>JANOHG010000415.1:0-1414 GCA_031406375.1 Archangiaceae bacterium
ACAGTGTCCGCGTTGATGTTGAAAACATTTCCCATCGCATCGGCGCCCAGCGACCCCATGACGGGAACCACGCCCACAGACGCGAGCTTCTCGAGCAACGTCAGGTTCACCGCCGTCACATCGCCGACAAGGCCAAAGTCCACCGGATCCGGACCGCCTCCTGTGACGACCATCGGAGGCCGTCGCACCGCTTCCACCAATCCACCGGACACGCCGGAAGTGCAAACCGCCGGCACGTGCGCGAGCTTGAACGCGCTTGCGATGTCAACCGACACCTGACCGGCCAAGGTCATCTTCATCACCTCGAGCGTCGCTTCGTCGGTTACCCTGCGGCCGCCGACTTGTTTGGTCGCAAGGCCGAGTCGCTTCGACAGCTCGGTCGCCTGAGGGCCGCCGCCGTGCACGACCACGACCTTCACGCCCGCTTCGAGGAAGGCGTGAATAGAGCGACCCACGGTGCGCGCGAGCTTTTGGCGATCGCTGGCGAGCTCTCCACCAATCTTCACCACGAACCACTCACCCTGCTTCATGGCCAGAGCCCAGGCTCGGCGAGGGTCGCCCGCTCGTCAAAGCCCATCATCACGTTGAAGGCCTGCACCGACTGACCTGCTCCGCCCTTGACGAGGTTGTCCAATGCGGAGAAGCAGACAACGCGGCGGGTGGGGCCCGTGATGGGGCCGAGCGCGAAGCCAACCTCGACGTAGTTGCCGTGTGCCACCGCAACGACTTCCGGCTGACGATCGCCCTCGACGAACCGAATAAACGGTTCATTGGCGAACGCGCTCTTCCACAGTGCGGTCAGTTGATCCCGGGTGGTGCTCGCGGGCACGGTAACGAAGCTCGTCGCGAAGATCCCCCGCGGCAATGGAGCCGACACCGGCACGAACTCGAGCGTCAAACCGGTCGCGCCGACCTCAGCAAGCGTCTGCACGATTTCCGGGATGTGCTGGTGATCGAGGGGTTTGTAGGTGCGCAGATTCGACGCCCGCAGTGGATGGTGGGTGCCGATGGCTGGATTCGCACCGCTTCCCGAACTGCCGGTGGCGGCGACGGTTTGCACCGCTCCACTGAGCAGGCCCGCCTTCACGAGTGGGTAGAGGCCCAACGCGATGGTGGTCGCAAAACAACCCGGACTAGCGACGAACTTCGCGTTCTTGATTGCTTCGCGGTTCAGCTCGGGAAGACCGTAGACGAATGCACCTTCCGTCAGCATCGAAGGGCGCGGGTGCGCCACTCCGTAGTATTTTTCGTACGCTGCAGGATCTCGAAGCCGGAAGTCGCCTGACATGTCGACGATTTTTCCGCTGAAGCCGGCATCGAGCATCTCGAGCACGACCTTTGCGGTTGTCTTGTGCGGAAGAGCAAGAAAGACGACGTCAACGCCCTTGCACGCCTCGGCAGCAGGCATCTGCTC
>JANOHG010000450.1:0-5533 GCA_031406375.1 Archangiaceae bacterium
GCCAAGGGCTGCTCTGCTTCGAGGAGACTTCAGCCAGGTATTTCCATACTGCGGGGACTAAGCATCGGTTCCCTACTTCAACACGACGTCTTTGAGCTCGGCGTTCTTGTCCTTCATCGCCTTGAGGACTCCCGCCCACCCGCCTTCAGCGAACAGCGGTCGAATCTGGTCTTCACGAATGCCCTTGAGCATTGAGTCTCCGAGCACCGCGACGTCAATCACCTGCCACCCTGCCTTGCCTTTCAATAGCTGGTATTTGACCTTCAGTTCCTGGTTCTTCAATGGGTGTTTGATCAGAATCGTCGAACCGATTTCGGCGCGATCTCCGGTAATCGTCGGGTCGTCGTAGAGCACGGTGTCCAGGTTCTCGAAGTTCTTCCGAATCTTCGGAAATGCGATCTTCCCGAACAGCTGGTGGAACACTGCGACGAACTCCTTACGCTGGGCGTCGGTGCCCTTGGCCCACTCGTCTTCCATCAGCTGTTTGCCTTGTTCTTCGCCCGCGAAGCTCTTGAGAGCGAGTACATCTTTCCCGTATCGAACCGAGTTGATGACAACTTTCAACGGCTTGGTGACCTCGTCCTTGGCGGTGGCAGCCAAAGTGGTGGACGAGATGAAAGCAAGGGCGAACAGGGTGGTTTTCATGGGCTCGGGTCTGTAGACGGTTATGTACGCCTCGCCATTCACGGATCGGTTTGAATGGAAGGGTGACGCGAGGTATAGCGCGCGGCTCATTCGTAGGCAGTCTCAAACCAAAGGACCGAACATGCCGAGCGACTATCTCTTCACTTCTGAATCCGTCACCGAAGGTCACCCGGACAAGATCGCCGATCAGATTTCTGACGGAATCGTCGACGGGTTGATTGAAAAGGACCCCCACGCCCGCATCGCGGTGGAGACCTTGGTGAAAACAGGCCTGGCGATCGTCGCGGGGGAAGTCACCACCAGCGCGTGGATCGACATTCCGAAAATCGTCCGCGGCACCATCTGCAAGATTGGCTACACCGACAGTGCGATGGGTTACGACGGGAACACCTGCGGTGTGATGGTCGCCATCGAAGGCCAATCACAGGACATCGCGCGCGGCGTCGATGAGAAGAAGAGCAAAGAGCAGGGTGCTGGCGACCAAGGAATGATGTTTGGGTTCGCGTGCGACGAGACGCCCGAGCTGATGCCGGCCCCAATCACCTATGCGCAGGCGCTGACGAAGAAGCTGGCCGACGCGCGCCGCAAGCTGCACCCGTGGATGCGACCGGACGGCAAGAGCCAGGTCACCATCGAGTACAAGAATGGAAATCCGGCGCGGATTGATGCGGTCGTCGTGTCGACTCAGCATGCAGAAGACATTTCGAACAAGAAGCTGCACGAAGCAGTGATGGAAGACGTCATCAAGAAGGCACTGCCGTCGAAGCTGCTCGACAAGAAGACCAAGTACTTCATCAACCCAACAGGTCGCTTCGTCATCGGCGGGCCGATGGGTGACTCGGGCGTGACTGGGCGTAAGATCATCGTCGACACCTACGGTGGAATGGGACGTCACGGTGGCGGTGCTTTCAGCGGTAAGGATCCGAGCAAGGTCGACCGTTCGGCAGCCTACATGGGCCGATACGTCGCGAAGAACGTGGTGGCGGCGGGCCTGGCGCGCCGGTGCGAAGTGCAGATCAGCTACGCGATCGGCGTTGCAGAGCCGGTGAGCGTGATGGTCGAAACCTTTGGAACCGGAATCGTCTCCGAAGAAAAGATTTCGGCAGCGGTGCGGAAGGTGTTCGGACTCAAGCCACGCGAGATCATCGAGCACCTCGACCTGTTGCGGCCGATTTACCAGAAGACTGCGGCGTACGGTCACTTCGGTCGATCTGAGAAGGAGTTCACTTGGGAACGCACGGACAAGAAAGATGAGTTGCGCACCGCAGTGGGTGCCCCGCACCTGCGCGCGGTCTAAGGAACACCTTGAAGGTGAAGAAGAACCCAGCGAAGGGCAGGTCGTCGCTGTCGTCGCTTGCCGCAGGTCTGGCAGGTGGGCGATCTGCTCCGGTGGCTTCGGCGAAGAATGCGTTGGTTGTCGCGCTCGCTCGAAAGAACGGGCCGGGCGTGACGGAAGCCCCGGACGCGGCGAATCATTTGAGGAGTCGCTCTGAGGAACGCGGTCGTGCAGTTGAGATCCGCACGGCCAGCTCGGAAGCGGACGAAAGTCAGAAGAGTTCAACCAGTGCAACACGCCTAAAGGCATCTGTGGCCAGCCGAGGTGGAAGGGCCGGAAGCAATCGTCCCAAGCCATCGCAGACCAGCCGGGGCGGGCCGGACGTAAACAGCCCGCAGATCAACCGACCTAGGGTTGTCGAGCCCCGCCGAGCGCCCACCCGGGTTGGAAGGAAGGTTTCTCCTGGTGCTCTGCCGCAATCGCGCCCAGGTCCGAGTTCGGGAATTCCGCCTGGCGTTGCTGGAACGAGCCGAACAGCCGCATCTGTCGCTCCGCTGGTGAAGATCGCTACCGAGAGCCGGGCCGCTCCGAAGGCCACCACGCGCCGCCACTACCCGCGTGCCGAGTTGCAGGTAACGGCTCAGCTTTCGCTTGCGGACGATCCGACACACAACTTCGAGGCGTCACTGCCCACGTCGAACGTGAGCGTGGGAGGTCTGTTCCTCGCAAGCACCTTCTTCCTCAAGCTGGGTACCCGACTGGTCGTGCGGCTATCGCTTCCCCCTCACGGGCGAGAAGTGCATGTGAAGGCACAGGTGGTGCGTGTCGATGCGGAGAACGAGAAGAATTCCGGGTTCGCGCTGCGTTTCACCGACTACCTTGACGGCAGTGAAGTCGTTCTGGCGACGCATTTCCTTTCGCCGGTGCTGCGCGAGTTCATCTCGCAGTACGCGCTCGGCAATGGGTTCAAACCGACGGCCGACTACCTCTCGCACACCGCCGACGTGCTGGCGGCGTGGGAACTTCGGCGGGCTGCGCTCGGTGGCGACATCTGGGTTGTGCCTGGCGAGCAGCGCTAAGCACGACCCTTGCTGACTGCGTAGGTCTGCGGCTTGTACCTCGGCCTCAGTCGATCGACTGGCCGGCGCTCTACGCCCTGTACGACGCGGTTGGTCTGGTGGGGAACTTGGCGGCAGAGAAGGATTGACGCCCGCCGCCTTGAGCGCGTCCGAAGTGGTGTCCGCTTGGCTCTTCACGTTCATCCAGGTTGCCTCGAACCCACCCGGGCGGGTGGCGGCATCCTCCGGCAGAACGAATACCGTCTGCGGATCCATTGCCTGAACGTAACGCAGGCGGGCCGGGGTCCCTCCGTCACCAATCGGGTCGGTGATGGTTGTCGAGTTGCCATGGTAGTGGGTGTGAACCCGCGCCGGCTCGGCAGGGTTGAAGCCCGGCGGCACGATCGTCAATGACGGCTGACCCCCATTCCCATCGCTGGCCGTTGCCACGATTCGCCCGCCCTTCGCGATGATGTCGCCGTAGTTCTTTTGCGCGTTCTCGATCACCGTCACCATCCGCTTCTCGAGTTCCTTCGCCTTGGTCAACGGCAACTCCGTCGAGCTCTTCTTCAGCTCGGCAAGCTTGATGTGGTCCATCACGTCGATGCCGTTCGCTCCAAGCTTGAGATCCGCAGGAGTCTGCTTCACCGCGCTGACCGCGTTTGTCTTCGCCACGTCCATCGCCTGCATATCTGCGCGCTTGTAAGTCGGCGCGGCGAACAGAGCTGGAGTTGGAGCCGCCGCTGGCGCAGCCACCGGCTTCGGATCAAAGCTGCTCAGGCTGTGCAGCGGTGAGCCCGCGATAGGCAGCTCGGCCTTCTTCACAACTTCCTTCGCTGTCGTAACCACGGCTGAAACCTCGGTCTCGAGCTTCTTGATGGCAGTGGAAACCGATTGAGAAACACGGCTGAGGATGGACATGAGGGCTACTTGTGCAACCCGAAGACCAACAATCCCAGAGGGAGAGATTCGCTGGCCGGGGCGCGGCCACCCCGCCTCAGCACTTGGCCCGGGGCGAAATGACCTCAGCCCAAGACCCGACGACCTGCAACCATGGACCCGTAGACCGCAGCCAGCCGATTGGTTGCGGGGGGGAGTTGCACCTACCTCTCCACAAACGGGTTCACCTGTTTACGATCGACGCGCTCTTCGTACGTCATACGAGACACGGTGAACGCAAGCGCTAAGAAACTCGGGTGTGTCAAAGGATTACAATGCTTACCATTGATGGTTCTCTGGGTGAGGGAGGAGGCCAGGTGCTGCGCACCGCGCTTGGTCTGTCTCTTGTCACCCAAACACCTTTCCGAATCACTCACATTCGAGCGGGCCGCGCTAAGCCTGGCTTGTTGCGCCAGCACCTGGCTGCGATTGCGGCTTCCGTCGAGATCGGGCAAGCCTCGGTCGAGGGCGACGTGCTCGGCGGTCGCGAGCTGGTGTTTCGCCCGAGCACGATTCGGGCGGGCAACTTCGCGTTCTCGATTGGGTCAGCAGGCAGTACGTCGCTCGTTTTTCAGACGGTGTTGCCCGCGTTGTTGCGCGCCCCCGGGCCATCGACGCTTTCCATCGACGGTGGCACCCACAACCCACTGGCTCCTGCGTTCGAGTTTCTCGACGAGGCTTTCGTGCCGCTGTTGGCACGAATGGGCGCAAGGCTCGAGGTTCGTCTCGCGCGTTACGGGTTTGCGCCAGGCGGCGGCGGCAGGCTCGAGGCGTCGGTGGTACCGGGCACGCTCGAGCCGCTGCATTTGCTCGAACGAGGTGCGCTGCTCAGCCGACAAGCACAGGCGATTGTCTCTGCGGTGCCGCTGGCCGTCGCGCGGCGCGAGCTCCAGACCCTGCAAGCCGAACTGAAGCTCGAGTCTTCGGAGGTCGCGGCGCGAGAAGTGATCTCAGAAGGCCCTGGAAACGCAGTCTGGGTGACGCTGCGTCATGTCAACGTCACCGAAGTTTTCGTCGGGTTTGGCGAAGGCCGAATGATGGCGCACGCCGTTGCGCTCCAGGTTGCGCGGGAAGCTCGGCGGTACCTGGCGACGGACGCTTCGGTTGGGCCGCACCTCGCAGACCAGCTCGTGATTCCGCTCGCCCTCGCGGGAGAAGGCTCGTTTCGCACAGTCGAGCCGACCGAGCACACGCGAACACAGCTCGAGCTGATCCCCAGATTTCTCGACGTGACGCTCGGCCTTGTGAAGGATCGCGGTGACACCTGGCGCGTGGACGTGACGCGGTGACCCCAAAGTCAGAACCTGTAGGGGCAAAGGTGCGACTGAACATTGCTATCATTGCGTGAAATGGCGGAAAATCGGGCCAACAAAACGATGGTGAATTCCTTTCGCTCAATCTTGGCTCCGCTGCTGCTCTTGAACAGCGTCGCCAACGCCGGCGACTTCGCCGACGATGTGAAGCTGAGTCTTCCCGTCCTGATGCTCGTGCTCACCTACGATCGAAACTTCGACGCGCGCGGCGCAGGTGACTTCGTGGTGTTGGTGGTGAACGACGCAACGCAGCGCCAGATGGCCAGTGTGCTGATGACTGCGCTCAGGGAAATGCCGGTGCA
>JANOHG010000465.1:0-8957 GCA_031406375.1 Archangiaceae bacterium
CGCACCAACAACCGACGCACAGATCAACGCGACGACTCTGGTCGCTGCTCGCTTTGCAGCCTTCCTGCTCGACGTGGCGGCGCAGCTGCTCGACGACCCGATTGCAAGAAAACAGTCACTCTCGTTGATTGAACGGGTCAACCAAACAAACGGAACGTAGGTCGAGGACATGGGAAATGGCGGCACGGGTGAGGTTGGCTCGTTCGTCGTCGGCGCGGACTGGTGAAGGGACTCCTTACTTCGATGTGAGCCAACGACAGGGGCGGCTCGAAGGTGGGGGGTCGAAATCTCTGGGGTGCTCCTTCCCAAAGACCGAGTGCCAGCCGCAGCGATACACGCGCAGCAGAGGGTTTCGGCCCGATCGACACTTGCAACCTTATTGCATCTGAGTTTTGCCGCATGCGATCCTCAACCAACCCAGCGGCATCTTGTCCGCGCCGATGGCTGAAACGCCGGACGCCACGCGCGCATTCGGCACGGTCGAAAAGCTCAAGAGCGGCTGCTCGAGCGGTGGCTCACCAACTGCTCGAAGGGCAAGGCGTCGCACTACGGCGTCGATCTGTCCGTCAGAAGGCACCTGCTTTCTTCAGAGCTGGCGCCGCTCAACCTGGCGGCCGTCACCCCAGCGAAGGTCGAGGCGCTGCTACACCGAAAGGGACAAGAGGAGCTTGGCCCTCAGACCTTGAACCACCTCCGCGGATACCTATCCCGCGCGTTCAACGCCGCGAACAAGCTCGGCCGCTACGCGGGTCCGAACCCGATCGTCGCGGTGAGCAAGCGCAGAGTTCCGCGCGGGCTTCCCGAGTATCTGAAGCACACCGAGGTTCTGCCGGTGCTCGCGGCTTTGGATTCCGCATGGCGTCCGCTCTTCGCAACCGCGATCTACGCCGGCCTGCGAAAGGGTGAGCTGTTCGCTCTGAAGAAGTCGGCGATCGATCTTCCCGCTCGCCTGCTCACTGTCGCCAGTTCGCACGATCGCGAGACAACCAAGGGCGGGCACCACGATGTGATCCCGATTGCGGCCGAGCTTGCTGCGTACCTCGAAGCCGCGATCACCGCGTCCCCTTCCGAATTGGTGTTCCCGAGGGCCGACGGTTCCATGATGCGCGCGGATACGAAGTTGGCAAACGTGCTGCGGCGCGCTCTTGGCCGCGCTGGAATCGTCACCGGCTACAAGCACGTCTGCCGCAAGCGCGGCTGCGGGCACTCCGAGCAAGCCCCGGATCCTGCGTTGCGCCGGTGCCCCACCGACAACTCGAAACTGTGGCCAAAGTCCCAGGTACGTTCGTCGATCAAATTCCACACGCTGAGGCACACGACCGCGAGCTTGCTGACGATGGCAGGCGCGAGCCCGGCAGCGGTGCGCCGGATCTTGCGGCATTCAGATCAGAAGGTCACCGACCTCTACTCCCACCTCGCGCCCGAATTCCTGCGAAGTGAGGCCGATCTGTTGTCGTTCGAGCCACCCAAGCCCCAAGCGACCCCGACGCTCGAAGAGGCTCGCGCGGTCGCGGGCGGTGTCCCAAATCCGTCCCCGCTGATCGAGCTCACCCCAAAAGCAGAGAGCCCCGGCTCCGCAACCTTGCAGAACCGGGGCTCCATTTCTGAGCGGCGGAAGGGATTCGAACCCTCGACCCTGAGCTTGGGAAGCTCATGCTCTACCAACTGAGCTACCACCGCGTGGCGCGAGAAATTGCCCGCAACCAGCCACGAGGTCAAGCACGCTTCAAGCGAGAATGATTCGCGGCCCCTGAAGCGCGTTGCGCAGCGCCGACATCGCCACCTCAGCGCCTGCTTCGGCTTCGGTCAGGCGCCGCACGTAGACATCCTTCCCAGACGCGACAATCTTCTTGAACTCTTCAAGCAGGCTGATCGCGGCCGAAAGCATCTGCTCTGCTTCCGCTTTGCCTTGTTCAGCCGCCGCGGCTCCGCCTTGCGTCTTCAGGTACTCGGCAAACCGGGCAATGGCATCGCGCGTCTTCGCCGCATCGAACTTTTCGACCGGCGCCTTAACGGCTTCGGTGCCCACCTTGATCAACCTCACATTGCCTGACTGCTCGAAGGCCGGGTGCGGCAACGCCAGCGTATTGGCAGGAAATGCTCCCAGCAGCCCTTCATCCTCGGGCGCCGACGTTTGAAATGGCACCACGTCGAGGAACAGGAAGAACGGATGCACCCCCTGCTTCGCCGCCGCCAGGGACTCTTCGTCGAGCTCCGGGAACTTCTCGGGACACCCGATGTAGATCAGCGGCATCGCGACGTCTTGCCAGAACTCCTCGGGCGCGCAGCCCGTGCCCAGCGTCGACCCCCAAAGATGTCCGACCAACTCTGCGACGCGCGGCGCTCGGGCAATCTGCTCAATCATCGGCTTGCCTGCTTCTAGGCGCTGCAGCGACTGCACCAACTGCCCGTCGAGCTGCTGCTTCACCGGCTCGGGCAGCTTGTTGCCGATTCGGCTCAGTGCGTCCTTCACGTCGAGCGCGAGGCGATTCGGAGGCGTCGTCCAGGCCGCCAATGCCTTCTGCGGGTCAACTGCAATGACCTGCACGAAGCCGGGATCAAACAGACGCTGGTAGTCCGCCGCTGACAGCTTCTTCTGACCCACCAGGGCACCCGCTCCAAACTTCACCTGGGCGAGCGAGGTGCGAATCTCTTTGGCCACCTCATCGAGCCGATCGAGCTTCGAGGCCATCAGCGCATCGAGCACCGCTCCGAAGGGAGACAGCGAAATCAGCGCCTCCGGAAAGCCAATCGCCGCTCCTTCGGGTGACTCGCGGCTTGGAAACCAGAATGCCTTGTGCTCGACAGCGAGCCGCGCGCCAAACGCGGCGGCGAGGCCCAGCGCGATCATCTGGTGCTCGGGCTGGTCTAACTGAAACGGCCCGCCCAACACCTTGATCGCGGCCTTCTCTATCTCGGCCCACGGGGCGGCAAGCAAGTCGACTCTTCGCTTTTCAACTTGTTCAAGCACCGCCTCGAGCTGAGCTCGGGCAGCGGCGAGTTGCGGTGGCTGGGGAGTTTCCATTCGCGCGCTCATAGCACGCAGCTTCCGACGGGCTATGAAGCCAAACCTTGCTTCGTTTCAGCGCGATCGCCTTCCCCCTATTCCTTTGCGCCTGCGCCTCGGTGCCGTCGCCCCGCTTTGGCCAGGAAGTCGCCACTTCATTCGCGCGCAGCCCGATGCGCAAGCTGACCACGCCAGAGCTCGAGGTCTACTACCCCGCACACGCAGCGGACGCCGCCCTTGAGATCGCCGGGCGAATGAATGACTGCCTGGTGCACCTGCGCGAGAAAACGAAGAGCCAACGTCCGAGGCAGCGGGCGCTCGTCTATCTCACCGACGCGAACTTCAACAACGCGTACGTCAGCGGCCAAAGCGAAGGCGAGCCGCTTCACACCGTCAACCCTCTCTTTGCCACTTCCGAAGGGTTTCACCTCAATGGCCTAGGCAACGCCGCGATCGGCGACATTGGCTGTCATGAGCTGCTCCACTACGTGCACTACGAGCAGATTGAAGGCTTCTGGCGCCTCGTCAACAGCGTGTTCGGCGACGTCTTCCCGTCTCAAGCGTTCCTCGAACGGTGGTTCACCGAAGGGCTCGCGCAATATTACGAGGGCCGGCTCGGCAACAGGGTAGGCCGCCCGCACAGCCCGCTGTATCGCGCCGAATTCGAGTCGGGCATCGCATCCCGCGGCGGGTGGATCTCCGCCGGAGACCTCAACCTCGCCCAGCGCGAGCTCGTCCCCTCGAGCGGCGCGTACCTCACCGGCCTCCATTTCATCGAGCATCTGGCGCACAAGTACGGCGAAGAGAAGCTGTGGGACGTCGTCGACATGCAGGGCCAATCGATCCTCTCGCCTTTCGGGGTCGCGCTGCGCTTCAAGGCGGTCTACGGATTGTCGCTTGGCGCGCTGATCGATGAGTGGAGCCTCGAGAGCCAGGCGCTGCCCCGCGATCGCGCACGGCCCGATGACCAGAAGGTGCTGATCGACGCCCTGGGCTACGACGCCCGGCTCGCGAGCGCCCCCGATGGAACGATGGCGGTGGTGTCGGCGGGCCGAGACGAAGTCGCACAGCTGCGAATCCTCGAGGCCGATGGCCGCGTGCGCGCTCAAATCACGCTCGCTCAGTTCCTGCCAATTCGCAACTGGGTATCCGCAGGTCCCGGTCAAACGAGCGGGATGTCGTTCACCGCCGATTCCCGTTGGCTCTATTTGATGAACGACGATGTGACCTCGATCGGAGATTCGCGCGCACAGCTGTGGAAGGTCGACGCGCGCACCGCCCAGGTCGTCACCGTATGGCAAGACATTGGCGGCCTCGGTGGCTCGGTGCACCCATCGGGCGATCGGTACCTCTTCGTCGACTTTAGCCCCGGCCGGTCAGAGTTGGTCGAGCTCGACCTTGCGACCGGCAAGCGCAACTCGCTCACCACCCACGGCCAAGGCGTCACCTACGCCGCTCCTGCTTGGGCTCCTGACGGCAAGCGAATCGCGTTCTCGCGGTACACCGCCCACGGGTGGGATCTGTGGCTGCGCGAAGCCGATGGTTCAATGAAGGCTTTGGTCGCCGATGGCGCGTTCAACTACGGCGCCCGCTGGATTGACGATCAGCACGTCCTATTCATGCGCATCAAAGACGGCCGCGCCCAAGCCCACCAGATTGAGGTGGCAACCGCCGCGATGTCGGTGATCACCGACGCGCCGTACTCGGTGTTCGACGTCGCGGTGATGCCCAATGCCAAGGTCGCCTTTCTCGATCGCGATGGGTGGAACTGGTCGCTGGACATCGCGCCGCTCACCTCGCTCGGGTCCGTCTTTGCCCAGCCGGTTTCCCGCGAGCCTCAACCTTCGCGACCGCCGCTCGTCGTCGAAAGCGACCAGCCCTACTCGCACTTCGAGGGCATTTTTATGCCGCTGGTGCGGATGCCGTCGATCGCAAACGTGTCGAGCAGCTGCAGCAGCGCGAGCTGCTACGTGGCCTACGCCTTCGTCGTCGCCGGGCGCGATCGGCTCGGCTTTCACAACTGGGCGATCACAACGTCGATTGGATTTCCAGGCGTCGACTTTTCGGTGACGGGCCACTACTCGAACGCGACGCAGGCCCCCTGGTCGCTCAGCCTCCTCGCCGCGTACGACACCTTCGTCAATGAGGATGAGACGCTGGGCAAGGGCAGAGTCGAGACCACCTCGGGCGCGGCAACCCTTTCGAGATCATTCTTCACCACGCCGTTCAACCTCTCGTTCGGAGGCTTTCGATCGTGGGACAGCAACCGCGGCGTCTCGCATTTCGTGGGCCCGACCGTCGGCTTCGAGTACTTCGCTTCTGAGTCGACCGTGTACGGTGGGCTGAAGCGAGGCCTCGGCGTGCGTGGCCAGGCCTCGCTGTACCCAATTGGGATCTCGTCGTTCAACGTCGTCGATGTCGTCGCAGGCGTCACCCTGGGAATTCCGTTGCCGCTGCTCGCGCGCCATTCGCTGTTGGTCACCATCGACGGCCGAACCGTAGAAGGCGCCCCTCAAGGGTCGCTTCAGGTCGGAGGCGTTTCGCGCGGCGTCGACCTGCTGCGCATCAACGGACGAGGCGGTGACCCAGGCCCCAGCACCCCACTGCCTCACCCGTTCTCGATTGCTGTTCGCGGCTACGACGACTTCAGCGTTCGGGCCAACAGGGCAGCAGTGGCGATGGCGCGCTATCGGTATCCCTTCGCGATCGATCGCGGCTTTGCGTCGATATTCTACCTGCTTCCTTCGCTGTTCTTCCGCCAGCTCGAGCTCGATGCGTTCGGATCTGCGGCGCTCACCGATTCCGGCGCACATCGCTGGCTGCGCGCCGTTGGGGCGAGCGTCTCGGTGCGCACCGTCGTCGGAGGTTCCCTGCCCCTTTCGATCTACTACCGCTGGGCCTGGCGGTTGGATGAACGGCTGATGGCTCTTCACTCGATCGGCTTCGCGTTCGAGTAGCTTTCGCCTCCTTATGGCCTCGATCTCGTTCTACGGCGCAGCAGGTACCGTCACCGGTTCGCGTTTTCTTCTTCAGCACAACGACCGCCAGGTGCTCGTCGACTGTGGGCTGTTTCAGGGACTCAAGCAGCTGCGCGAGCGCAACTGGGCAAAGCTTCCCTTCGACGTGGCAAAAATCGACGCGGTGGTGCTGACGCACGCGCACATCGATCACACCGGCACCCTTCCCCGGCTTGTCAGTGCTGGCTACCGCGGCCCGGTCTTCTCTACCAGCGGCACCCGAGATCTCTCGGCGCTGATGCTGCCTGACTCGGGGCGATTGCAAGAGGAAGAGGCGCGGTACGCGAACAAAGAACGCTACAGCCGCCACGCGCCCGCGCTGCCGCTGTACACCGAGAAAGATGCGTTCGAGGCGCTCAAGCTCTTCGAGACGTTCGGCTACGACCGGCCCAAAGAGATCGTGCCCGGAATTCGCCTGCGGTTCGCGCGCGCAGGCCACATTCTGGGCTCGGCGATCTGCGAGTTCGAGCTGATCTCGACCCGCCAGCGGGTGGTCTTCACCGGAGACCTGGGTCGTTACGCCGCTCCGATTCTCAAAGACCCCGATCGGATCGAGTTCGCGACCACGGTGGTCGCCGAAAGCACTTACGGAGATCGCACCCACCCAGAGCAGGCACCGATGGATGCCTTGGCGAAGGCAGTGAACGACACGGTGGCGCGCGGCGGAGTGATGGTGATTCCCGCGTTCGCGGTCGGTCGGACTCAAGAAGTGCTCTACCACCTTCGAAACCTCGAGGAAGCAAAGCGGATCCCGTCGCTGCCGGTGTTCGTCGACTCACCGATGGCCTGCGACGCGACGCCCATCTACCTCGCGCACCCTGAAGATCATGACCTCGACATGCGCGCGATTCACGACCGAGGTCAGACGCCGCTGGCCACGCCGCAGACGCTGTTCACCCGCAGCGTCGATCAGAGCAAGCGCGTCAACGCGTTCGACAAGCCCGCCATCATCATCTCAGCCAGCGGGATGGCGACCGGCGGCCGAATTCTTCATCACCTCAAGCACCGCGTTCCAGACCCGAAGAACACGATCCTCTTCGTCGGCTATCAATCGGTCGGCACGCGGGGCCGACGGATGCTCGACGGTGAGAAAGAGATCAAAATCCACGGCCAGCTGTTTCCCGTGCGCGCTTCCCTGCTTCAGGTGTCAGGCTTCTCGGCGCACGCCGATTGGGTCGAAATGCTGCGATGGATGGACGGCTTCACCGCGCCGCCTCTGCAGACCCTGCTCGTGCATGGAGAAGAAAAAGCCCTGCTCGCGCTCAAGCAACGGGTCGAGGCAAAGGGGTGGCACGTCGCGATTCCCCGCCACCTCGAGACTGTGCAGTTGGCTGGAGCTTGAGGCGGTTGATACACTGGGAAGCCATGCGCGCCTTCCGTTCAATGCTGGTGCTGGCCCTCATCGTCGCCGGAGCTGCTTTTGCCGCGGGCAGAAAGCCTGGCGATTTTCAGGCTCCGGCACCGATGACGGCCGAAGAGCTCGCTGAGGCCAAGGCGCGAAGCAAGACCAGGCTCAATGGGTTCGACGAAAAGCAGTCGGATGAGCCGAAGAAAACTCCGTGGATGATGATCTCGTTGATCGGAATCGTCTTCCTCGCCGCGACGCCGTTCGCGGTGCGTGCGTTCCGCAATACGAGCAACGAGATCGCCGGGTCGTCAGAAGCCGTCGGGGCAAATCGCGACGACTGACCTAATCGGGCGAAGGCAGATCTTCGGCATCACTGCTTGGCCGTTCGTTCCTCTTCGGCGTCGACCCGTCACCTTGCGTCGCCTCGCTGCCTGCTGGCGCCAACCGAGCTCCGATTCGGTCCGTGGGCTGAAGGTCCTTCGCAAACTGCTCGGCAACTGCCTTGATCAGAACGGTCAGATGCTCGCGGAAGATTCCCGGATCCTTCGCTACCTTGAACGGGTCCACATGCGGCCGACCCATCTCGACCTCGTCGGCCCGAAAGCTTCGAAACCAGACGTTGCCTCCGCCCTCGAGAAAAAACATCCGGCCGTAGCCGACCACGTACGTCCCAGCGCGGCCATTGTCGCTGCGCATTCCGTAGTCTTCGATCACGAACTCGATCACCAGATCGGCGCCCAGCGGCTTGAGGAGCTCATAGTCGGGAGCATTGGCCGGAACCTCTTCCACCAGGAAGCTCTCGAGCGCACTGGCGACCGCCGCCGGATTGATCACCGACGTCCAAGGGCGCTCTTGCGGCAACATCCCCAGCGTTGACGCGCGCAGCTGATCGGCCACTTCGAAGCGGGTGATCGACCCGATCGACTTCTCGGGAATGCCCCTTTCGAGCTTCAGTTGAAGCCTTCGATCGGCTTCCTTCGGCTCGAGCTTCTTCAGCTTCCCTCCGTACGATCTGTCGTCGCGGAACACCAGACTCCGCGGGCCAGCCTTCTCTTCGATTCGCGAAATGAACGCAGGGCGAAGAACGAGGTCGAGATCCGCGCCGGACAGCGGCTGGTGGGCGCAACCGATCAGTCCCACCACCAACGCGACCAGCCAGATGCGAGACATGAGCCATGGTGTACCGCGAAGCTGCTGGACCCGCGAACATGTTTCCGGTAACTGCTCGTCGTCTTTTTGCACCCTTGGGGGTTTTAGAAACATGACTCCGCGTCGTTTCGTGCTGGCCCTGTCGCTCTCTTCGATTGTTCTCTTCGGTTGCCCTGACAAGAAGCCCGCCGAACCGCCCAAACTCCCCGAGCCAAAGGGCGAGGTCCCAAAGCCCAAGCCGCCGTCTGCAGGCGAAGAGCCGCAGGCGCTCAAGGAGTGCGCGGCGCCGCTCGAGGTGGCTCCGGCGATCGACGTCAAGGTAGGCGAGCGGGCCGGAAAGCTCGGTGGCTACAAGCTCACGTTCGCTGACAAGGACGCCGACGCAGTCACCTTGGGTGTGTTGGGGCCGGTGAACGAAGATCTCGGCGAGAACATG
>JANOHG010000503.1:0-4818 GCA_031406375.1 Archangiaceae bacterium
AACGCAGGCAAGCGCGCAACGTACCCACCAAGCCGCCGCAGCAGGTCCGTACGCAAGACGCTGTCATCCCCAAACAGCTCGCGGTTGGTCGCGGTCACGACGCGCACGTCGACCTTGACCGGCTCGCTCGCTCCGAGGGGATTCACCTTGCCGTCCTCGAGCACGCGCAGCAACTTCGCCTGCGCGGCGGGGCTCATGTTCGCGACCTCGTCGAGGAACAGAGTCCCTTCATCGGCGCGGACGAATTCCCCAGCCCGCGCCTCGTTGGCTCCGGTGAACGCACCTTTCTTGTGCCCGAAGAAGGTCGACTCGAAGAGGCTTTCGGGCACTGCGCCACAGTCGACCGCCACGAACGCGCCCTTCCTCCGCGACAGCGCGTGCACCGCTTGGGCGAAGAACTCTTTGCCCGAGCCGGTTTCAGCGATGACCATCACCGACTGGCTCGATGGAGCCAGCCGCTCGAGATCCATCACCAGCCCCGAGACGTCAGGCGACCAGGTGCGCGTCGGCCCGAGAAAGACTCCTTCGCGGCGCTTCTCGAGCGCCAAGACCCGTTCGGCGTCCGCGACGCGGAAACACCACAGCCCGTGGCCGAGCTCGAGCAGGTCCCCGTCGCACAGGGTGTGCTCAGTCACGCGCGCGCCGTTGACCCACACGCCGTTGCGGCTGCTCTTGTCGCGGACCACGACGTCACCGTCT
The DNA here is from genome assembly GCA_031406375.1 of Archangiaceae bacterium. Lineage (GTDB taxonomy): Bacteria > Myxococcota > Myxococcia > Myxococcales > Myxococcaceae > JAGSPQ01. The sequence continues at coordinate 700 of JANOHG010000503.1, forward strand.
ACCGCGATGAGCTCGGCGTGAACCGTCGACAGCCACCCATCGGCTGCTTCGAGTCGGCTTCCGCTCATCCGAAGTGGGCCATCGACGGCGCGGCCCACGGTCAGCGGAAGCCTTCCGTCGATCGCGAAGCTCTGCGTCGCGTCGGCCAGCAGGTCGTCGTAGTTGAGAACGTGAACCAGCCGGCGCGCAGGCGGCTGTGCGCAGCGGGTCGTCTTCTCTGCGAGGGTTTCGGCCACGAACGCCACCCTACAATTTTCTGTAAGTTTGGCTCACGGTTGTTGTGCCGTGGGCGCGGTCGCGATGCAGGCGGTCGCGACGCGCCGAAACCCGACCTTCTCGTAAATTCGCGCAATCTCCTGCGAGCCCGCGGTGAGGAAAATCAGGTCGACGCCGCGCTTCCGTGCGTCACTTACCAAGCCCGCGGTGACCGCCGCGCCAAGCCCACGCCGACGCGCCGACGGCAGCGTGGCCACCCCCACGATTTCGGTCACGTCTCCGCGCGGCAAGTGTGCCCCAGCGCAGAGTGGGCCGCTCTCGTCTTCCGCCGCGCAAAACACAATCAGCTCGTTGCGAAGCATCTGGGGTGTGTACGGCAACGCCGATTCTCCGGCCGCGACTCTCGCGTCCCGTTCTCTCGTCCCGACGTCGCCAACCGCGCTGCCTTCGGAAGCAAAGCCGAGCGCCTGAACCGCGCACGCCGCCGCCAGCGCTGAGTCGTCGGCGGCGAGAATCCGCACCTTCGGCGCCTCAACCGGACTTGCGGCCGCGGTCTGCAGCACCATCAGCGGAAACTGCCCCACCTCGAGCCCGCTTGCTTGGGCCGGTGCCAGCAACTGCGGCGTCAACTCCTGCACCCACTCGAAGCTCTGAACGACCTTCAACTCGCGTTGTCTCGCACGTACGGCAGCGACGTCGGCGGTCGTGACGGCATCGCTGCAGCCCAGGCGGGGCCTGGCGTAGTAGGGCCAGTTCAGCGTCGAAACGAACAGCGTGAAAGGGCCAATCTCTTCGGGCCGAGCGCTCGCGCGTGGAACGGTGTCGTAGTAGCGCTCGATGCGTTCGAGCTGAAAGGAAGTCACTTTGGCAGCTTCTCTCGAGACGGAAACTTTTCCAACCTTGGCGTCGAGCAGTCAACCGCCTTTCGCCTCGAGCGAGAAACCTACGGCCGCGTTTGGGAGCCTTGATGAAGATTCGCGTAGGCCTTTTGAAGCTTCTTTGACAGCACCGTACCCGCCAGTGCGCAGGTCGGAATCGACCCTCTATTAGATCTGGTTGCGCGAAGAGCGCGAGAATGGCGTCCGAGAGCAAACCTGCCCATGAGAGCTGTGGCAGAAGCTGAGCGTCGAGAGTGTGCACCTGCCACGCAGAACTGCCCATTGCCCATCGAAGCAGTGCGCACAGCAGGTGGCAGCGGCCGAAGTTTGGAGCACAGTCGCTCCACCCCAAGCGCAGTACCCGTTGTGATTGCTCATGCCGCGTTTCGGCACGGTCCCTGAAGGGGATGCGCTCATGACTCGTCTTTCTTTCGCTGGGCTGTTTCTGGTGTTTGCGCTCGCGGGCTGTGGAGCCACCGGTCAAATTGAAGGAGGAAGCTTCGGGTCTGCCGGAGGTGGGTCGGAGACAGGCGAAGGAACGGGCGGGACTGACGGAAGTGGTGGAGGCGGCACTGACGGGAGTGGCGGAGGCATCGCGAACGGCGGCGGCGCAGGCGGCGGCGGAGCAGGCGGTGGCATCGCGAACGGCGGAGGAGCAGGCGGTGGCATCGCGAACGGCGGCGGAGCAGGCGGTGGCATCGCGAGTGGCGACGGCGGCGTGGCGGGCGGCGGAGCAGGCGGCGGCATCGCGAGTTCCGACGGCGGCGGCATTCCGCTAACGGACGGAGGCATGGTGTCTTCCGGAATGGGCTTCTTCGTCACCAGCCGCGGAGTAGGACAGGGCGGGGATCTTCGAGGTGCGACGGGCGACGGCCTAATGGGCGCCGATGCCTTCTGCAAATCGCTGGCGACCGCGATTTCTCCTGCGCTGGGAGCGAAGACCTGGCGCGCCTACCTGAGCACCACGACCGTCAATGCGCGCACCCGCATCGGAACAGGCCCGTGGCTGAACGCCAAGGCAGTCACGATTGCCGCGAACCTCGCACTGCTGCACGACGAAGGCGGAATGAACGCACTCAATCTTGAAAACACACTCGACGAAGGTGGAAACCGCGTTCCAGTCAACGTTCACGACATCATCTCGGGCACGAACGCCGATGGCACGGTCGCCGCGGGCGCGCACTGCAACAACTGGACTGCAAGGAGAGGCAACGCGGCGCGGGTGGGCCACTCGAATCGCGCGGGCGGTGGCATTGCGCCGACCTCGTGGCAATCCGCGCACGACCTTGCCGCCTGCACCAATCCTGGCCTCAGCGCAGGTGGCGGCCGCGGCTCGTTCTATTGTTTCAAGGCTGATTGAAGTGGGTGTGGCGTCATTGGGTCCCTGTCACGGCGCCGGCTTGAGTACCAGCCGGTCGGTTGCTGGTTCCACCACGAGCCCCGGATGCCGTTCGAGCCGCTCGGTGATGACCTCGGCACTCAGGCCGGTGCTTTCAGAGATTTTCGCCAGCAACGCGCGCCACCCCACCCATCGACTGCCATCCGCCTCCGCGGCGCCCAACAGCGCGAGCTCGGTGAGCGCGAGCTCGACCGCCTTCACCCGCGTTTGTTCCTCGAACAACGCCGTCGTTTGCGCATTGAGGTCGAGAAAGCTCGCCGCGACCGTTCGAATCGCCAGCGAAATAAGCGATGTGCGTTCCATCTCTTCGTGAAGAAACGCGCGATCGACCACCGCGACCGTCGTGTCCACCAGCGCCGTCACCGTCGCAGACCTCTGCGCCCCGGTGAGCACCGCCGTTTCACCGAACATTTCGCCTTGAGCCAACAGCCGCAACAGCTGCTTCTTTCCCCCGACCACGCGGCTGGCCTGGCAGTGGCCTTCGAGAATGACGTACGCCGCCTCACCCTTTTCTCCTTCGTTGATGATGACGTCGCCCGCCTTGAAGTGTTGCTCGGGCAGTCGTGCCGTCCCGCGAATGAAGTCTTCAAGCTCACGCTTCAGCGCGGCGACTGTCGGGTAGCGCTGTCCAGCTTCCGCTGAAAGCGCGCGCATGCAGATGGCCACCAGCCGCCTCGGCATCAACTGGCCCAGCGTCGCGACCTCCCCGGGCGGAAGAATGTGGCCCTTGACTGCGAGCTCGAACGTGGCTTGCCCTGTTGCGGCCACATACGGCGGGCGCCCAGCGAGAATGCGATACAGGATTCCCCCGAGCGCGAAGATATCGGTGCGCTCATCGAGCGCGTGGTTCTGGCCGCGGGCCTGCTCGGGCGCCATGTACGCCGGCGTGCCGTGCGCCGTTTCGTCGTCATTCTTCGCTGTCGGCAGCTCGTCCTTGCGTCGCGCGAGGCCCCAATCGACGAGATAAATCTGCCCGTACTCACCGACCATCACGTTCGACGGCTTGAGATCGAGGTGAAGGATGCCGCGTGCGTGCGCGAATGCAACGGCGTCACAGACCCGAACCAACACATCCAAGGAAGGAAACAACCCGTCGACGTTTTCGTCCTCGTTTACCTCGAGCAGCTGTTGAAGGCTTCGCCCTTCGAGCAGCTTCATCGTGAAGCAGGCCGACTTTTTCCGGTCTGAGGCCAGCGCATACACCGGAGGAATATTCGGGTGGTCGAGCTGCGCGGTGATGCGCGCCTCCTCGATGAAACGCTCGAGCGCGATGTCCTCTTTCGCCAAGTCCGGGCGCAGCACCTTGAACGCCACTTCCCTGCCCAGGGCCTCGTCGCGAACCCGGTACACCCGCGACATGCCTCCGGAGCCAAGCAGCCCGAGGTCGACCACTTTCCACCCTGCGGGGATGGGTTGGGTCAGCGCTTGGCCGTCGTCTGCGCTCTTCTTCCCGATGCCGAACATGGTTGCTTCAGTCTCGCATGCAAACCGAACCATCGAGGTGCCGGCCACCGTCCCTTCGGTTGACGGCCACTGTTGATTCTGATGTCAATGTGAGCCGGTTTTGACCCCAGGGAGAATTATGAGCAAAGAGCTTCGCTTCGAAGGAAAAGTCGCCCTCGTGAC
>JANOHG010000547.1:0-8991 GCA_031406375.1 Archangiaceae bacterium
ATGTCGTGGTACAGCGGCAGCCAACTCACACCATGATCCACGTCGGTGTCAGTGTTGAGCCCGTCACGCATGATTGCCCAGGCGTTTGCGCGAAGTGAGCCGTGGGTGACTTCAACGCCCTTCGGCGTCGAGGTGCTCCCAGACGTGAACTGCAGGAACGCCAGGTCGTCGGCGGTGACGACCGCAGCGCTTTGATCCGCGTCAGCAGGTGGATTGGCACGCAGCGTCTCGGCAGTGATGACGCCTTGAAGCGACTTCACCTTCGCGGCACCGCTCCAGAGCACGGCTTCCAACTTGGTGTTGGTCGCCAGGTAGGTTGGCTCGGCTTTCGTCATGATCGACACCAACGCGTCGATGTATGCGTCGAGCTTGCCCAGAGACATTGGCGGATACAGCGGAACAGGCACGATGCCTGCCCAAATGGCCCCGAAGAAGGTGGGCACGAAATCCTCACCGTCCGGCATCACCATCGCCAGCCGATCTCCCTGCTTCATTCCTTTGCTGCGCAGCCAGGCCGCACGTCGCATCGCCTCGGTGCGAAGCCCATCGAATGAGTAATGAATGTCCGCGCCTTCTCGACCGAGGAACGTGAAACCCTTCGTGGTGAGGCCCTTATTGGCGTCGAGCGCAGCGACGAGGTTCGGGAAATCGAAGGTCTCCATGGTGGAGGGAATACGTTGGAACAGGAAAACCCGTCAACACATTGGCAGGTGGGCCAGGGGTCGAAGAATCCGACCGCATCGCCCAAGCGCGACTTAATCGTCAATAAATACAGACCCTTGAAATAGAGGCTGTCGATTATGACGCGGTCGTTTCGCAGGGCACTGAGCAATATACTGCTCAGAAATTCACGCATCGATTCTTTGCTCGGCAGATTCGTAGCTGGGAGTCGGTTCAAACGGAACCCTTTCGAGTAATAAAGTATTGATAGTACTCAGATTGAAACTGCGCCGACTGTTGCTCAATTTGACAGGTTCGAAGTGCTTCCTTACAAGGCCGCACAATGCAAACTCAGTCCACCGAGGTTCCCCTGCGCTCGAATGTCGCCTCGGATGTGGTTGTCACCCGGGTGGAAACCGCGGCTTCGAAAAAGGAGTTCATTCTCTTTCAGTACGAGGTCTACAAGAACGATCCTCATTTCGTCGCGCCGTTGGTGATGGATCGCGAAATGTTCTTCAACGAGAAGAAGAACCCGTGGTTCGACTTCGGGAAGGCCGACCTGTTCCTCGCGCGCCGCAACGGCAAGATTGTCGGCCGTGTCGCTGCCATCGAAGACCCTCGGTACAACGAGTTCCACCAGACGAAAATCGGATGGTTCGGAATGTTCGAGTGCGTCGATGATGTTGGGGTGGCTCGCGCGCTGCTCGACACTTGTGAAGCGTGGGTCAAGGCACGTGGCCTCACCGAAATGTTGGGGCCAGCAAACTTCTCGAGCAACAGCGAGTGGGGGATGCTCATCGAAGGCTTTGACAGCGATGCGGTGCTGATGACCACCTACAATCCGCCGTACTACCCGTCGCTGCTTGAAGCGTGCGGGTATACGAAGGCGAAGGACCTCTGGGCTTTTTGGCTCGACATCCACGCTGTGCCACCCGAAAGGATCGCCCGCGTCGCTGAGAAGGTTCGCGCGCGCGAAGGCATCGTCATTCGCAAAGCGAACATGAAGGATTGGGACAACGAGGTTCGAAAAATCAAAGAGGTCTACAACGCCGCTTGGGAGAAAAACTGGGGCTTTGTCCCGATGACGGACCGCGAGTTTGATCACCTCGCGAAGGACTTGAAGATGATCCTGATCCCCGAACTGACGCTGCTCGCAGAAGTGAAGGGTGAAGTAGTTGCGTTCTCAATCACGCTTCCCGATGCGAACCAGGCGATCAAGCTCGCGAACGGCAAGTTGACCACTTTCGGGCTGCCAATTGGGCTCGCGAAGATGCTGCTCAAGCTCAAGAAGATCAAAACTGGGAGACTGGCGATTCTCGGAATCAAGAGCGGCTTTCGCAAACGCGGCCTCGACTCGGTGCTGATGGTCGACACTTTCCTAACTGCGCACAAGCTTGGTTGGACAGGCGGAGAAATCTCGTGGACGCTCGAGGACAACACCTTGGTCAACCGCGCAATCGAAGTGTTCGGAGCAAAGAAGTACAAGACGTATCGCGTGTACGGCAAGCAGCTGGCCGGCGCGGAAGCCAACGGATCAACGCTTGAGGCGAGCTCGGCAGTTGGAGCGACGCAGAACGCCGAGAACGAGCTGAAGAACTGATGGCGGTCACGAAGCGCGTGGCAGAAGGAACCCCGCGCTATGCGGTGCGGGCACCGGATGTGACGATTGAAGAAGTCCTCAACCCGCATCAGCGCGAGGAATTTTCCCGCTTTCCGCTCGAGCTTTACGCGGGTGACAACAACTTCGTACCGCCAATCGTCGCCGAACGACGTGAGTTCATTGACCCGTCGATTAACCCGTTCTTCCAACATGCGCGCGGAGCGTTCTTCCTCGCTCGTCGCAATGGCAAGGTGGTGGGCCGGATCGCCGCGGTGAACGATTCCCGCTACAACGACTTTCACGACAGCGACATCGGCTTCTTCGGAATGTTCGAGTCGATCAACGATTTGGGAATCGCAGCCGCGCTCTTCGAGACTGCGGCGCGGTGGGTACGGTTGAGCGGACCGCAGAAGATGATCGGCCCCTTGAACATCTCGTTTCACCACGACATCGGTTGCCTCATCGATGGCTTTGATCGATCTCCGTCGATGATGATGCCGTACAACCCGCGCTACTACGCGAAGCTCTTCGAAGGAAACGGCTTCACCAAGTGCAAAGACCTCTGGAGCTACGAATTGCTCGCCAGCGATCCGCTGCCTGAGAAGGTGGTGCGCTTCGCGGAAAGGGTGCGCACCGCGGGAGGGATCACGATTCGACGAATCGACCTCCGTGACGAAGCGAACGAACGGCGGCGAATCAAGAACATCTACGACTCGATGCTCAAGCCGGGTTGGGGGTTCGCTCCGATTTCCGACGTCGAGTTCGACGCGGCGGTCAGTCGGCTGCGCCCGTTGATTGCCCTGCGGCCCGAGCTGTGTCTGGTGGCGGAAGCGAATGGAGAAGCGGTTGGCTTCGGAATCACCGTGCCAGACACCAACGTCGCGCAGAAGACGACGGGCGGGTACCTCTCGCGCTTCGGGTTGCCGATTGGCCTGGCGAAGATGCTCTGGGCGGCGCGAAAAATTGATCGCCTGCGGGTGCTGCTGTTTGGCATCAAGCAGGGGTGGCGGCGGCGAGGCATCGACGCGCTGCTGGCCGTCGAGACGATGCAGCAAGCCCGCAAGCTCGGCTACGTCGCCGGTGAGCTCGGGTGGACAGTCGAAGACGACAAGCTCATCAACCGCACCATCCAGGCGACGGGCGCGCGACGAATCAAGACGTACCGGATTTTCGAGCGCGCGATCTGAAGCTCTGTCATTAGGGCTTCTGTGAATTCCCCGACTGAGCGACGCATCGCCCTCTTCATCGACTTCGAGAACCTGGTTACCAACACGGGGATTACCGCCTCGAATTTCGATTTGCAGCCCGCTCTCGATCGTCTGCTCGAGAAGGGCAAAGTCATCTTTCGCCGGGCGTATTGTGATTGGTCGCGGTTTAAAGACGCCAAAAGCCATCTGCACGAATTCGGCGTTGAGCTGGTCGATGTGCCGCCGTCCACCCGCGCGGGAAAGAACAGCGCCGACATGCGGTTGGTCATCGACGCGCTCGAGCTTTGTTACGCGCGCGAGCACATCAACACCTTCGTCATCGCGTCTGGTGACAGTGACTTTTGCCCTCTGGCGTACAAGTTGCGCGAGAACGATCGGTTTGTGATTGGGCTCGCGGTGAAGGAAGCGACCTCTCCGTTCTTCGTCAAAGCGTGCGACGAGTTTATTTACTTGAAGGGTCAGGGTCGGGGCGAAGAGCGCAGCGGCGCTCGCCCGGTTGCGATTCGCAGCAGCACCCATGCGAAGCACACCCCAACCACGTCCGCGGCGGGCGACACCGGCTCGAAGAAGCCCCGTGCGGTACCGGTGATTGCGCGCGAGGTCGTCTCGAGCCTGTTGTCGCGAGCGACCGGGCCGCTGAACCCTTCGTTGATTAAAGAGACCATCGTTCGCAAGCAGCCCGACTTCGACGAGAGAGACCACGGGTTCTCAACCTTCTCTCGGATGTTGGAAGCGATGGAGAAGGAAGGGTTGCTCAAACGGCAACAGCAAGGGCGCCAGTGGTACGTCGTGCCCGCAAGCGAGGGTGGCGCAGAGCCGAAGGTCAATGATGGCGAGCCTGACCATCACCGCTTGCCTCCCGAGCCGCACGGGTCCGACGAAGAGTCGATTCCGGATCCAGACGACGACCTGGCTTAGGATGCTGGCTATCGGACGAAGTTCACCCACTGGTCCAGCTTCAAAGGCACCTGGGTGCCCCCCGATTGCACTTGAGCGTCGAACTTCAGATTCGCGTTGCCCCCGTTGATGGCGCTCACCAAGGCGCTGCCCGCCGAGAAGAAGTTGATCGTCAGTGGCAGTGAGACCTGGCGGGTGCCTTTGGCGTCCAGCTGTCCCAGGGTGCCAGTCGACAAGGTGCCCACCGAGGTTCCGGCGATTGACACCGTGCCGACGACTTCGCTGAGCGCAAGAGGGAAACTCGAGCGATTGGTGACCGAAACGGGAAACTCGACCGTCGCGCCCTGGAGCGTGATGTTCGTCACCCTGGGGTTGGCGAACTGCACCGCGGGCAGCTTCGGGGTCTCGAATACGTCTTCCATCGCGATTGGAAACGCGATGATGCCGATAGGAGTCTGCAACCCAATCGACCCTTCGACACGCCAGCTCGCGGTGTCCTTGGTCAGCAACGCTTCGATTGCCGGGACAATATCGAGGAATTTGATCTCGGCAGGAAAGGTCAAATCGGTCGAGCCGTTCGCCGGAATCTGTAGCCCCTTCAGCGGAGTGCCCGCCACCACCTGCTTGGTGTCGATGAAAAGCGCGTAGTCGATGGTCGCGATCGAGATGCCGACCGCGTTTGGGTTATCGAGCTGCCAGACAGTGTCGAGGCTTATCCCCGCCAGTGAGGCGCTGTGGAGCGCGACGTTCTTGAACCGAAAAGTTGGCTGCTGAAAGGCGTCGGTGAGCAGCTGGCTGAGCAACGCGCAGCCGGAAACCAGAACCGAAACAGCAGCGACGAGAGGGAAACGCTTCATGGGCATGGGTTACCAAGGAGCTGTCGACCGCGCGACCTTGACGTCGTGCGTCAGAGCGGATTCACGAACGCGAGATTCTTTTCGGGGCTCGCATTGGATATGCCGTGCCGCATGCGATTTCTAATCGTCGGCGTTTCATTGCTCTTCGTCGTCGCCTGCAGCGGTTCAACTCCCAGTCAATGCAACTCGGTGACGTGTCTGGGCTGTTGCAATGCCAACGGGCTGTGTGAATCCGGCAATGCTGACGCCGTATGCGGCTCGGGCGCTGCCGCGTGCAGCGCATGCACTACGGGCACCAGCTGCCAAATCGGTGTGTGCAAGCCGATGGATGGTGGCAAAGATGGCGGAAGTGGGACCGCGGGTGGCGCCGGCGGTGGGGCGGGTGCGGGTGGCAGTGGTGGAAGCGCAACGGGCGGTGGTTCGGGTGGTGGAAGCGCAACGGGTGGTGGTTCGGGTGGTGGAAGCGCAGCGGGCGGTGGTTCGGGTGGTACCGGAGGCGGAGCAGGCTTGACGCCCGAGCAGCAAGCGCTGTTGGCTGCGCGGCCCTACACGATGGTCGTTCCCAACGGCTACGACGGCGGCACCACTCCGATGGTGGTTTTGCTGCATGGTTATGGGGTCAGTGGCCAGCTTCAGAACTCGTATTTCGGCTTTACCGCGCTCGCCAGCAGCAAGCGCTTCCTCCTTGCGACTCCTGATGGAACCATTGATGGGCAATCTAAAAAGTTCTGGAACGCCACCGACGCGTGTTGCAACTTTGCTGCGTCGCCTGTTGACGATGTGAAGTATCTCACAGCAGTGATGGACGACGCTGCGATCAAGTTCCGTGTTGATCCGAAGCGCGTGTACTTCGTCGGCCACTCCAACGGAGGCTTTATGTCTCACCGGATGGCCTGCGACAAATCCGATCGGATCGCCGCAATCGTCAGCTTTGCCGGGGCAAACTGGAAGACGACGAGCCAATGCCAGCCAGCAAACAAAATCTCCGTGCTGCAGATCCACGGCACCAACGATCAGACCATCTCTTACATGGGGGGCATGCTCGGCCAAACGGCCTACCCGGGTGCTGAAGAAACGGTGCAAGGCTGGGCGACGAAGAACGGGTGCACGGGGGCTTTGGCGACCATCCCTGGAACCTTCGACTTCGACACCGCGATCGCCAGCGCAGAGACGAGCCGTTCGGCGTTCAACTGCGCGAATGGAGGTGCGGCTGAGCTGTGGAAAATGCAAGGCAGCGGCCACAGTCCAAATCTTCCGAACGCGTTCAACGTCAGCTGGGGAAATGAGATCTGGGACTTCCTGGCCGCGCACCCAAAGCCTTAGTCGCCATCATCGTGCTTGAATGCAGCTGCGGCGTGCCACCGAAATTGTGAGTCGCGCTAATTTCGCAGTCGCGTCCCGTGAACATTCCGCAGCACATTGTGAGCCTACGAAGGCGCGCGTCTGGTTGAGCCCCGACTGAAAACGCAGCTTTTGAACGAAGCCTTAGAGGTGGACCAGAAGTCTTACTGACTCCCTAATCGCTCTCAATAATTCTTCGAGGTGCGAACCGCTCCGGTGTAGTCGAAGAACACCGTCTTCAGCTGGGTGAAGAACATCGCGCCCTCTTCAGCCATCTCGCGCTCGCCGACGCCGGTCGCCTTCCACCCGCCGAAAGGCAGCTGTGCCTCGCCGCCCACCGTGGGATTGTTGACGTGCACCATTCCCACTTCCGAGCGTTCGACGAACTTCATCGCCGTGTTCGCGTCGCGCGTGTAGATGCTCGCCGAGAGACCGAATTCGACCGCGTTTGCCGTGTGCAGCGCCTCTTCGAAATCGCCCACTTCGACGATTGCGATCAACGGCCCGAACACCTCTTCCTGATGCAGGCGGTGACCAATCTTCACTCCCGAGAAGATGGTCGGCTCGATGAAGAACCCTCGCGCGAGCGCCCCGTCCTTCAGTTGATGGCCTCCGCACAGTAACTTCGCGCCTTCTGACAAGCCGTGCTGCACGTAGTCGAGGTCGGTTTTTAGCTGGGCGGCGTCAACCGCTGGCCCCATGTCGATGCCTGCTTCGAGGCCATTGCCGACTTGGAGCTTCTTCGCTCCAGCCACCAGCAGTTCTGTGAGTTTGGCTGCAATTCCTTTCTGCACCACCACGCGCGAGGTCGCGGTGCAGCGCTGCCCGGTCGAGCCAAATGCTCCTTGCAGAATTCCCGTCGCCGCCAGCTCGAGGTCCGCGTCATCGAGCACCACCACCGGATTCTTGCCGCCCATTTCTGCGGTGACCCGAATGCCTCTCTTCGCGCAGCGCTGGTTGAGCGCGAGGCCTATCGAGTTGCTTCCAGTGAAGCTCACCACTTGCACGTCCTTGTGATCGACCAGGGTGTTGCCCACTGCTCCGCCAGGGCCGGTGATGAGGTTGAACACTCCTTTCGGAAACCCCGCGTCGTGCATCACCTGCGCCATCAAGGTCGCCGTGCCCGGCGTATTCGACGCAGGCTTGAGCACCACGGTGTTGCCCGTCACCAGCGCGGGCGCCGACTTCCAGGCCGGAATCGCAAACGGAAAATTCCACGGAGTAATCAGCGCCGCGGTGCCCAGCGGCTGCCTCAACGTGAACGTCAGCAGCTGTTTCGTTTCGGATGGCAGCGTCTTGCCGTGGGTTCGAAAACCCTCACCCGAATAGAACTCGAACAGCGCGATGCCCTTGTTCACCTCACCTTTCGACTCGGCAAGCGTCTTGCCTTCTTCTCGGCAAAGCATCCGGGCGATGTCATCGACGCGGGCGCGGAGCAACTCGACCGCCTTGGCAACGATTCGACCGCGCGCAGGGCCTGGCGTCGCTGCCCAGGCCGGAGCCGCTGCCTTGGCCGCTGCGACCGCGTCGAGCGCATCCTTCTCACCCGACACCGGATACTGGCCAATCACATCGTCGACATCCGCTGGGCTGCGGTTCGGCGCCCAGGTGCCGGTCGAAGGAGCCACCCACTCGCCGCCGATGTAGTTGTTGTGCTTCGCAGAAGCAGATCCGTTCGCAGTCATGCGGGCTTCTTAGCAAGACCCGCATCGATTTCGCTGCCCCAACCGGCCGCTGTCAGCTAGGGGACCCTTAATGACGCGGGTCGCGGTGATGAAGGAAACAGCGGCGGACGAACGGCGTGTGGCGCAGGTGCCAGATTCGGTTCAGAAGCTGATCAAGCTCGGGCTGACGGTCTGCGTTGAGCGTGGAGCAGGCGAGGCAGCGGGCATCGATGACGCCCAGTTCGTCAAAGCCGGAGCGACGATTGAGCCGACCGCCGAGGCGACTTTGGCCGGCGCAGCGGTCGTGCTCAAAGTTCAGCGCCCCAGCGAAGACGAAGTGCGAAAGCTGCCAGCGGGGTGCTTGCTTGTCTCATTCCTTCAGCCCGCAAGTGCCACCGCGTTGATCGCTTCGCTCGCGGCCGCGAAGGTGAACGCGATGGCAATGGAAAAGGTTCCCCGCACCACGCGCGCGCAGTCGGTTGACGCGCTCTCTTCGCAAGCGACCGTCGCGGGCTACAAGGCCGTCTTGCTGGGTGCTGAGCGCTGCCCGCGGTTGTTTCCGATGCTCACCACCGCCGCGGGCACGCTGACTCCCTCGAAAGTGCTCGTGCTTGGAGCGGGCGTCGCAGGGTTGCAGGCGATCGCCACCGCGAAGCGTCTTGGCGCGGTGGTCTCAGCCTTCGATGTTCGGCCCGCGGTCAGAGAGCAGGTGATGAGCCTGGGCGCGAAGTTCGTCGAGGTCGAAGGTGTCGGCAAGGAAGCCG
>JANOHG010000620.1:0-9452 GCA_031406375.1 Archangiaceae bacterium
ACGCTGGGCTGGTTCGTCAACTCGTAACCTTTTTGTCAGCTGTGACCGAAGCAGGCCGCGGCGCCAAACCTGGCTGCAACCTTCGGTCGTGCCACAAGTGTTTCGGGTCCCCATCGGACGCTCAAACTCGACGCTCGAGTCGTTTTTTTGCCGCGATGTATTCCGCATGCTCACATTGCGTCGGCACACGTCTGTAGCGCCCGATGCTCAAAAAACTCCACCCGTCGATTCTCTTGCTCGCGTTCGTAGCGCTTGGTGCGCACGCGGCGTCACCGCCCGCGGCCGACAGCGCGTACCAGGACGCCAAGACCGCCTCCTTGAAGTTGAAGGCCGACGAGTCGAAGCGGAAATTCAGACATCACTGGCTTAACGTGGCGCATCGGTTCGACAAGGTTGCGAGCAAGTGGCCGAAGTCTGATCGCGCTCCTGAAGCGCTCTTTAACGCTGCCGAGCTGTACGCCGAGCTTTCGCGATTTTCGCACAATGCCGAGGACCTTTCGGCCAGCGAAGCGGCGTACCGGAAGCTGAGCGAAGCGTGGCCGCGTCATCAACTCTCAGACGACGCAGCCTTCGGCCTTGCGCGCCTTCTCGTCCATCGCCGCAATGACCTGTCGGGGGCGCGCGCGGTGATCGAAGCGGCGCTGGAAAATGGTGGGGGCGATCAAAAGGCCGAGCTCAGCAAGCTGCTCGCCACGTTGCCGCGGCCCGCCCCGAAGCCGTCGAGCCAGAGCATCGCGGATGCGATTCGCAAAGTTGGACGGAAGGACGAGCTCAAAGCGCCGCTGGTGGTCCCGCGCAAGCCGGTGCGGCTTTCTGCGGAGCTCGAAGAGGAAGATGCGACCGAGCCTTTCAAGCCGATCGTTCACGCGCGGCGCGCGCCGATCGTCCGACCCGAAGTGGACGAAGAGCCTGCGCTGGTTCCTGATGAAGTGAGTTCGGAATCGGTGGTTGAAGGCCTCAAGCTGCCGACGCTGTCGAACCTGCAAGAACGGCTGCGCGACGTGCGGGTAGGTGCGCGCCCGCTTCCCACTCAAGACGCGACGCTGACCCAGCGGCTCAAGCAGGCGGCGCGCGAAGGCCGCAGCTCCGAGTTCACTCTCGCCGAGCAGCTTGGCCTGAAGATGCGGCGGGTGGTGATCGACGCTGGGCACGGTGGCCATGACACCGGTGCGATCGGGCCTACAGGGGTGCGCGAGAAGGACGTCACGCTGGCGATCGCGCTCCAGGTTGCAAAGAAGCTCTCAGCCGCGGGGCTCGAGGTGGTGCTCACCCGAGACGATGACACGTTCCTGAAGCTCGAAGATCGCGCCAAGCTCGCGAACAAGCACAGAGGCGATCTCTTCATTTCGATTCACTGCAACGCGGCCGAGAATAAAAAGCTGCGCGGCGTCGAGACCTACACCCTCAACACGTCTGCCAACCGCTACAGCATTCGCCTGGCGGCGCGCGAGAACGCGACATCGCAGCGAGGGGTGTCAGATCTGCAATTCATCCTGGCGGATCTCGCGACCAAAGCGAACACCGAGGAATCGAGTCGGCTCGCCGATCGCGTGCAGAGGTCGCTGGTTCGTGGCCTGGGCACCCGCCACAAGGGCATTCGCGATCTGGGCACCAAAGAAGCGCTGTTTTACGTCCTGTTGGGCGCGAAGATGCCGGCGATCCTCGTCGAGACGTCGTTTCTGTCGCACCCCGAGGAAGAGAAGCTGCTGGGTGATGACAAGTACCAGTCGGAGATCGCCGTGGCGATTTCCGACGCGGTCACCGGCTTTCTCGAGGAGCGCGAGGCGAAGCTGGCGCGCATCGACTGAAGAAGTTACTTCGGCGGAACTGCGCGAAGAATCCCGCCGCCTTCGGTGCCGAGCCAGATGTCGGAAGGTGACCACCCGTCGATGGCAGTCACCGCGCGCTGACTGCCTGAGTCGACCAGGCGCCAGTTGATGCCGTCGAAGCGAAGCGCGAACCCGAAGGGCACGGGCGTCACCGAGCTGCCAACTGCGTAAAGGTTGTCGATGCTCGAGCCCCACATGCCCCAGACGACGTCCGGGGAGATGCCTGCTGGGCGGTTGATGACGGTGAGGTCCAAGGTGTTCCAGTACGTGCCGTAGCGCGCATCGCCGAATGAGAAGGCCTCACCCTGCCCGGGGCTCCAGACCGCGCGGTAATCGGCGTGGTTCACCATCGCCGTGTTGCGCGCCGTCCACACGCCGGTGCCGACTTTCGAGTACAGCGCTCCAGTGCCTGCGATCCACAGCTCGAGCTCGTTCGGGCAGTGAATCGAGTAGAGGTCGCGGGTGCCGGCAGTGCCCTGGCTCTGAAGCAACGTCGAGCTTCCCTTGTAGAATGTGCCGCTCATGCCCACGCCGTAGAGGTATTGGCCGCAGTGGCGCAGATCGCGCACCGGGCCGTTGATGCCGCTGGTGGGTATCGAGCTCCAGGCCAGGCCGTCGTAGTGATAAATCGCGTTGGGCGTCGACACCACGACGTCGTTTCCCTTTGCCGCGATCGCGAACAGCTCATTGCCGAAAGGCTGTGGCGCGCCGAGCAGCTTCCAGTCGCTGGGGCCGACGCGTGAGTAGACCGAACCCGCCTTGGTGGTGCAGCTTACGTTGAGGCAGTCATTCACCACTGCGTAGACGCCGGCGTCGGTCGCGGCCAGATCTCGAACCGTTCCGTAGAAGCCCCGCGAGACTTCACTGAAGGTGCCCGCGCCGTATTGCCAAATCGACCCCAGGTCACCGACCATGAACCCAGTCGTCGAGCCAAGGCCACCTGAGAAGAAGCCGCGCGGGATCTGTGGCGCCCGCCATGAGACCAACCCCCAGCTTTGCGGAATAGGTTGGCCGCCATCCGTCCCCGCGTCGCTGTCCCCCGCATCGACGCCCATTCCCCCGTCGAAGATCGCCGCGTTGGGGTCGAACACCCAGGTGAAGCCCGACTGGTTTGCCCGTGCGCCAATCACCACCCGACCGTCGACTGCGCCGATGGTGGTCGCTTCGGTGATCAACGGCGACGCAGGAAGATTCAACGCCGCCCACCCACCGGCGCTAAAATGCCACAGTTTGTTGCCGCCCACCGCCCACGCCTCGGTACCGGCGGCGGCGACCAGGACCCCTGCGGTCAGTAGCGTCGACAGCTGCGTTTGGTAGAGCGAATCCCACGCCTTCTTCGCAGGGTCATACTTGTAGATTGAGCCGCGGCTGCCGATGGTGACGAAGCCACCCAGCCCGTCGCCCACGACCGAGAGCAGCGTTTCGAACGACGGGCTGTATTCGGTGACCCAGCTGCCGTCGCGACGGACGAGTACGTCATTGCCCTCGCCGACCGCCATGCCGTGGGTTCCGTCGTACCAGAGCGCGTGCGGTTGGACTGACGCGAACACCTTCACCGCGGGTGGCATCGAAGCGCCTTTCATCTCGATCACCACGCCCGAGGTGCCGGTGACGCCCACCGCGACCGCATTGTCCAGCGTGGTGCCCCCAATCGCTTTCAAGACCACTGTGGGCGACGAATAAAGGCGCGACCATTGGCCGGTGAGATCGCGTCCGAGAATGGTGGCGTTGGCTCCAACGAAGATCGTACCCAGCCCGCCAGGAGCCAGCGTGCCCCCCCACAGATCATTTCCGGTGGGAAACGGGTTCTCGTGAATCCAGGTTGTAGGGCCGACAGTCTTGCCGCGCACGCTCACTTTTGCGGAAGCCGTCTGCATGCCTGCGCGTGCGGTGACGGTCGCGATTCCGGGATCCCTGGCGGTCAGTTTGCCCATTGCATCGATGGTCGCGACGCGGGGAGGAACCACGCTCCAGGTGACGACGACGTCGATCGACGTACCGGTGGGGTCGACCACCATCGCGGTGAATTGCTGCGTTTGCCCGACGTCGACGGTGGCTTCCTTGGGCTCGACTTCGAGGCGCGCCACATTGGGTTCGGTGGGGCTGGTGAGCCAGAAGAGCCCTGCGCGTTCGGTGCGCGCCTCGACCACCTTGAACATCAGGTGGGTCACCGCGCTCGGCAGCTGAAGGTAGGGATCGGTGGCCGACTGTCGACGGCTGTCGAAAGTCCCCGGGTCGATCGCCCTCGGTACGCGATCTTCTATCCAGGGCAAGGTGATCCGAATTGGAATCGCAAACATCACGCCCGACGGAGTCAGGCGGTACCCGAGGCTGATTCGCTTCCGGCCGGGAACTTCGGGGATGTTGGCGTCGACGGCGGTGATGGTCAGGCTGACCTGGGTCGCGAGCGCGCCTTTCGGTACGTCAATTGCCGCGCCGTTGCGAATGAAGATGCCTCCTTCAGGCCCGACGTCGATGGGGCCGGTGGCTCCGCCATCTTCGCCGACGTCGATCTTCGGGATGCAGCCTGCAAGAACGCAGAAAGCTGCCAATAACGGCAAATGGCGGTTTGAGTTGGAAATCAAGGAGTGGTCCCTTATTGCTTCGGCCCGACGATCCACGAGCAATCTACGGGAATCCGAAGATGTTTTGAACGTTACCAGCTCGCCCTACAGAGGAATGTCGCGATGAGTGTCAAGCCCTTGGCTGTCTTCGTGCTGCTGCTGCTTCCTTCTATCG
Source organism: Archangiaceae bacterium (assembly GCA_031406375.1). Classification (GTDB taxonomy): domain Bacteria; phylum Myxococcota; class Myxococcia; order Myxococcales; family Myxococcaceae; genus JAGSPQ01. The sequence goes on from JANOHG010000620.1 coordinate 4,569, forward strand.
CGCTGGCGCAAGCGCAAACCCCGCCGAAAGAGGCGGTTGTGGCGTCGTTGCCGTCGCTGGCGCCGTTGGTCGATTCGGTGCGCGGCGCGGTGGTGAACGTCGATGTTCAGGCTCGCCGCGCCTCATCGGGCGAAGATGGCATCGACGACGATCAGATGGAGCGCTTCTTTGGCCGCCGCAGCCAGCCGAAGAATCAGCTGAAGCAGGGTTCAGGCAGCGGCTTCATCGTGGATCCGAAGGGGCTCGTGCTCACCAACAACCACGTCGTCGACGGAGCGGTAATCATTCGGGTGCGTCTGGAAGACGGTCGATCATTCGACGCCGATGTGCTGGGGCGCGATCCGCTTACCGATCTGGCGCTGATTCGATTGAGAGGAAAAGCCGAGAACCTTCCCGTCGTGCGGCTGGGCGATTCGTCCACGATGCGGGTCGGCGATTTCGCGGTCGCGATTGGGAATCCGTTCGGGCTCGCATCGTCGGTTTCGCTGGGCATCGTCTCGGCGCTCGATCGCAACATTCACGCGGGCCCGTATGATCAGTTTCTGCAGACCGACGCTGCGATCAACCCGGGAAATTCGGGTGGCCCCCTGTTCAACCTCAAGGGTGAAGTGATCGGAATCAATACCGCGATCGTCGGAGGCGGCACCGGAATCGGGTTCGCGGTACCGTCGAATGTCGCCAAAGCGCTGATGCCACAGCTCGAGAAAGATGGCTCGGTGACGCGGGGCTGGCTCGGGGTTGGAATTCAGGACCTCAGCCCGAGCCTTGCGAAGGCGATGGGAATTCCTCAGCCCGATGGAGCGGTCATCACCTCGGTCAACGACGGGTCTCCTGCCAAAAAAGGCGGCGTGGTCGAGGACGACGTCGTCATTTCCATCGACGGGACCAAGGTGCTTTCGGGTGGTGGCCTGTCACGCACCGTCGCGCTCAAGCGGCCCGAAACCGAGGTGAAGCTGGCGGTGTACCGGGGTGGCAAACTGATGGAGCTGAAGATCAAGTTGGGAACCCGGCCCGACCTCGAGAAGTTCGCGGCGCGCGCCTTGACGGCCGCTGAGCCGCCTGGAAGCAAGCAGCTGCGGGTCGGCCTCAGCTTCCAAGACATGGATCCGGTGCTCGCCGAAAGAGTAGGCCTGCCGGCAAGAGGCGCGTTGATTGTCGAGGTCGCTCCGGGGTCGCCAGCAGAGAGGGCCGGGCTTGGCCGTGGGATGGTGGTCGTCGAGGCGGGAAAGAAGTTGATCAAAGGACGCGATGACCTGATGAAAATCCTCACCGATGGGAAGAGCGGCGCGATCGTGCTCCTGCGCGTGATGCTCCCAGGCGGGGGCGGCAAGGTGCTTCAGGCACTCGAACTGCCTTAAGACGCCGTTCCGCAACTGGCCGAACTTGCGACAATGATGGGTTGCGCGTGCATGTCTTACCCATCTCGTCGCACTGGGAAGAGGCAATCAATTCGCGGGTTGTCTGAAATGTCGAGGTGGCCTTCGACTTGCTGTATCTGTTTCGGTGAGGCGCGAATGGCAATGACGAAAGGAAAACACGACAAGCAGATCGCATCTCGCCCTGACAAACCGGTCGCACTGCAGGGCGTACGTGAGTTGGTTCCAGTCACCCGATTGGTTTCGGTGAGTTTGGTTTCGGTCGTGAATGGCGTGCTTACAGCGGTTCGGGTGCTGCAGGCCGTCTGACCGTTCACGTAGGGTCACGCGCTGTAGTGTCACGCTTGCTCACGTCGCTGGAACGTAGTAACTCCCGTCGCTTCTGAGGCCGACTTTTCGGCCCTACACGCGTTTCGCGGAGTCCACTTCCCGATGCGGATCAAACGCCTCGACATCACCGGTTTCAAATCGTTCATGGACCGGGTTGTGTTCCAGTTCGACCTGGGAATCACTGGAGTCGTCGGCCCCAACGGGTGCGGCAAGTCGAACGTCGTCGACGCGATTCGCTGGGTGATGGGTGAACAAAGCGCCAAGAATCTTCGTGGGCGCGGCATGGAAGATGTGATCTTCAACGGGTCCGAGCTGCACGCGCCGCTGTCGATGTCGGAAGTCACGCTCACCTTCAAGATCGACGAGGGTGACGTGATGCCAGCGCACCTCGCAGGCCTCACCGAGGTCTCGGTTACAAGGCGGATGTTTCGCGGCAGCAACGAGAGCGAATACGCGATCAACAAAGTCGCCTGTCGGATGCTCGACATCACCGAACTCTTCCTCGGCACCGGAGTCGGCACCCGTGCCTATTCGATCATCGAGCAGGGTCGCGTCGGGCAGATCGTCTCAGCTCGGCCTGAAGATCGGCGCTCGTTCATCGAAGAAGCAGCAGGAGTCACCAAGTACAAAGCCCGGCGAAAAGCTGCTGAACGGAAAATGGAGTCGACGCAGGCCAACCTCTTGCGCGTCAACGACATCGTCCAAGAGCTCGAGCGCCGCCTCGACAGCCTCGAACGACAGGCGAAGAAGGCCGAAAAGTACAAGAAGCTCAAGGCTGAGGTGCGGGAACTCGAGCTGCACGTGCAGTCGCACCGCTGGCTCGAGCTGAGTGCTCAGAAGAAGGTGCTCGAGCTTCAGCTGTCGAGCCTCTCGAATGAAGAGCGCGAGAGCTATGCGCGCGTGCAAGGGCTCGAGTCCGAGATCGAGCAACGGCGGGTCACCATCGACGCCGAAGGCCAAGCCATCGAGCACGCGGCTGTCGAACTGTCAGCGCTCGAGGGTCAGGAAAAGCTCGACGCGCAGAACCTGGGCCACTGGCGCACCGATGCAGAGAACACCCGCGCTCGACTTGCGAAGGCGCAGTCAGACGCCGAGTCTCTTGTCGCTCGTGGCGCCGAGCTTCGGGTTTCGCTCGAGCAGCGCGAGGCCGAGCTGTCGCAGCTGGCGGTCGGTTCGCAGGAAGACGACGTGGCGCTGCAGGTCTCGGAAGAAGAGATTCGCCGCGTCAACAAACTGTCAACCGACGTCGACGCCCGGTTGGAGCGCGAGCGCAAAGAGCTGGTTGAAGTGGTGACGAAGGTTGCCAACCACGAGACGCATCTGACTGATTTGGTGCGCCGCCAGGCGGAGCTCGAGCAGCGCCGCGCACGCCACGAAGGCGAAGTCGAAACGCTGAAGGCCGAAGAAGCGCAGCTTGAAGCGGCGCGCGCCGAGGTGCTCGATCGGGTGGGCAACAGCCGGCAGAACGCGCATGACCTGGCGACTCGCCGCACCGATGAAGAGTCGCAGCTCTCGCGCACCCGCGAAGAGTTCGCGCAGAACGAGATTCAAGTGATCTGCCTTCGCGAGGCGCTGGCCGACAAGCGCAGCCGTCTGCATTCGTTGCAGGAAATCGCGCGCAACTACGAGGGCTACGACCGCGGGGTGCGCGCCGTGATGCTCAAGGCGGGCGGTGAGCCGCGGGCGATGGGAGTTTTCGGAGTGGTGTCCGATGTGGTGACCGCCCCTGCCCAGTACGAGAAGGCGATCGAAGCTGCGCTGGGGGAACGGTTGCAGCACATCATCGTCGAGACCCCCGAGAAGGGGTTCGAGCTCGTCGAGCATCTGCGTGAACTGTCGGAAGGGCGATCGACGTTTCTTCCGGTGGTCGAAGCGCGGCTGTTCGAGCCGCCCGAAGGTGAGCTGCCTGCTGGCGCGCGTGCGATCGATGTCGTCACTGTCGCTGAAGAAGTGCTGCGGCCGATGGTGCAGTTGCTGCTGCACGACGTGATGCTGGTGCCGGACTTGGCGATCGCGCGTGAACAGGCGTTGAAGTTCCCCGCGTTGACGTTTGCGACCGAGAACGGCGAGGTGCTGCGTCCAGGTGGCATCGTGACGGGCGGAGTCCTCGAAGGCCCTGCGGTCGGCGCGCTGCAAAAGCGACGCGAGATCGGCGAGCTCGAGGTGCAGGTGAAGCAGCTCGAAGAAGGGTACAATGAGATCGTCACCCGCCACTATGAGCTGCAGAAGCAGATGGGACACCGCGAGGGTGTGCTGAAGGGCCTCGCTAAGAATCAGCACGCTGAAGAGATCAGTCTGGCGACCCACGAGAAGGATCTGACTCAGGCAGGCCAAGGGCTGGTGAAGCTGCGCGAGCGAATTGGGGCCGTCAACAACGAGGCAGCGCAGCTCACCGAGTCGATGCGGATCCTCGGCAGCGACGAAGAATCCTCGCGTGGCGAGCTGGCGCACGGCCAGACAGATCGCGACTCCCGCGACGAGCGGGTGCGGTTGATGAGCAGCGAGCTCGAGTCGCTCAAAGCGCGCGCCCAGTCGCTGTCGGGGCAACTGACGGAAGTGAAGGTGAGAGTGGCGTCGGCGAGTCAGAAGGGTGAAGCAGCCCATCGCGCGGTGAAGCAGCTGATGGCTCAGGAAGCAGAGACCTTGGCGCGCGCGACGACGGTTGCGGCCGAACGGGAAGAAGGATCAGGCCATCTCGAGCTGCTGGTGATGCAAATTGAGGAGACCGCTGAACGCCAGGCGGCGCGGGCGGAGCAGCTGGCCTTCGCGCGGGGGGATCTCGAGCAGCGGCGCAATGGCCACACCCAAGCCGCGGCAAAGGTTCGCGATGACGAGGTCGCGCTCAAAGAGCTGCGCTCGCGTCTCGACTCAGCCATTCACGGCCTGTCGGAAATCTCGATCAAAGATCGCGAGCTCTCGCTTGAGCAGGATCACCTGGTCGCGACCATTCGCGAGCGACACCAGATCGACGTGGGCGATGCGATTCATCAGTACCACTTGCTGCCGCGCCCTTCTGCGCAGGCCGAGCTGAAGACGAAGGAGCTTCGGACCCAGATCGAGCGAATGGGCGAGGTCAACCTCACGGCAATCGAAGAACACACCCAGCTCAAAGAGCGGTTCGATTTCCTTTCGAAGCAGAAAGGAGATTTGACCGATTCGCTTACCCAGCTCGAAGAGG